>JANRMG010000211.1:0-10121 GCA_033761855.1 Candidatus Caenarcanales bacterium | reverse complement strand
TCACTCACTGGAAGAGCAAAGTCAGGCTTCATCGTGGAATAAGCTTCCAGAGAAAGAAGCAAATGATCTCGACTCTGTTGTCTTGACAATGCTGGGTACTCTTTTTCCCGTATTTAGGTACTCTTCTTCCCGGTTAGCCTAAAAAGAAATAAAGACTGAAAGGCAAACAAATTACTTGTGCAATCCAAACAGACTTATCCAGAGCGGGTTTGCCAAATTTTGGTATTAATAAAAATATGGCATTTACAACTGTAAGAATATAAACTTCCAAACTTTGAAAGTTAACCGGAAAAGGAATATATATATTTAAAATCAAACCACCAATTGGAAGAGCTAAAGCAAATATTAAAACCAAAATTGTTTGAGGAATTTTCCCTTTTTTGTGAATCCATTGGTGAATAATTATCACAAAACGAAATACGGCCATCAGCGTAATAATCGTCACCAAGACCAATAAAAGAATCGATGGAATTAATAAAAATTTTTGAAATGAAGAAACTGTGCCATATTGTTGCTTGGCATAAAATAAATGTGCAAACCACAAAAAGATCAGAGATGAGCCATAAACCACAAGCGGTAATGAAACAGACAAACCAAGAGAAATAAATGCATCCAATAACTTAACCTCTGATTTAATTTTAAAACTTGCCAAAACAGAAAGCGAATAAAAGACAGCAGGCATCACAAGGGCAAATTGGCAGTATAAAAAATAATCTTGTGTCAGAATCCAAGATGTAACCGAAGATGGAAACATTGAGCCAACAAACCAAGGCATAATCCATAAATATGTAGAATTCAATAATAAAATTGGCAGGTTAATCCAATAATTAATCTCTCGTTTTTTCTGAAAATAATGACCAAGGGCAACAAGAGCCATCAAACCAATTAACAATATTTGAAGAACGAATAACAAAACCCATCCTTGCTCTTGATTTATTAGAAAGCCAAAAAAATTATTTTCAGAAACCTTTGAAAGCTCGCTTTTGATGAGATCGTATCCACTAAAATTTATTAAAAGCAAAACCAACTGCGGCAAAAGCACCAGCAATAAAACTAATGGAGATTGATAGAGAGCCGGAAGAAAACTTTTAATTTTTGTGAATGACATTCATTAACCTTTCTAAAAGCAAATAAATAAGAACGAAGAAAGTCAGGAAAACCATGGTGCCAACCGCAAAGTGAAGAAAACTATCAATCTCAACAGAAAAAAACCGATGAGAAATTTCTTTGATATAAAAGGCAGAAACTATACGCGTTGAATTAGCGATTATAGTAGTTAAATAAACAAGAAAAAAGACTGTACAAAAGCCCATCCAGAGAGTTTGGAAGCTTTTAAATTTTTTATAAAGGAAAAACAAGATAATAGCTAAAGTTACTGAGAAAAAGGCCAGACCACTGCAATCCTCTGTAACTTTTATAAGTATCGAAGGAGTCAAAAGCTCAACTTCCCAACCCGAAGAGATAACACGAGAATCATTAATAAAGAAACTAGCAAGCTTTGCTGATGGAAACAAAAATAAATTCTTTAATAAAATGTTCACTAAAGACTGATTTCGAGTATTAACGAATTTATATTATCATAGGAACCTCAAAATCAAATCAGCTATTGTCTCAGCTGGATTAATGGTCGATGCCGCCTGCAAACCCATCTTAAAAAGATGTCTTCTATCATAAACCAAATTTATTGCATCTTTGAGTTTAGACTTTGAGAGGTCTTTTTGTTCGATTATAATTCCACCACCAAGCTCTTCCACATATTTTGCATTATGAAACTGGTGATTTTGAGCAGCAGTTGGCAGAGGAATATAAATTGTTGGAACTTGTCTGGCCATTAGTTCTGCTACGCTCATGGCTCCCGAACGACTGATGGCAAGGTCAGCAATTGAATATAATTCATCCAAATTATTTATAAATTTTTCGGGTCTGTAAAATTCGCTTTCAGGGAAGCGCTCTTTAAAAGAATCATATTGCAAAGGGCCCAACTGGTGAACTATCTGCCATTTGTTCTCAATCAGATCAGGAGCCGCTTCGATTATAGTTTCGTTTAGAACCTGAGCTCCTTGGCTTCCACCGGTTATAACCAAAGTTTTGCGTTTTGAGTCTAATTTAAGATTTTTATACAAACTCTTCAAATCTGTGTTTTGAGAATAGAAAGCTTGTCGGATTGGATTGCCGGTGATTATGGTAGGCCCGTCCAGAGGAACAGCTTCGACTTTAGAGGCAAGTTTCATCCCGAGAGTGAGCGCCTTGGCTTCTTTTATAAAAGCTGCATTAGCAAGCCCCATGTGGGCATCAAGATTATGAATGATATAAGGGATTTTTAAAATTATGGCTGAAAGAAAAACGGGAGCTGCGATATAACCACCAGTTCCAAAGATAATTTTAGGTTTTGTTTTTTGGACTATCAGAAGAGTCTTGAAAAAGGAAAAAAGAAATTTAAAGATCCAAACTACAATTTTTGGCGAACGCGGCATGCCTCCCGTGAGAGGGATGGCAAAAAATGAAATGTTGTTTTTTTCACAGACTTCTTTTTCGATTTTTTTATCTGAACCGAAGTAAACAAATTCGAGCTTTGAATTTTTTTTCTTTAGAGCCTCATAAACAGCAATATTAGGATAAACGTGACCGCCAGTTCCCCCACCAGTAAAGGCTATAAAAGTTTTCTCTTTCTTTTCCTTGTTCATTTTTTTCTGATGATTGCCGCCTTTTCATCCTCGAATTCTAAATTGTAATCTTTAGAATCGCTTAAATGCTCGTAAAGAGGCCAAGTCTTAGCGATGATTATAGTATTTATACCTTTACTCGCAAAATACTCATCAATTGGAACTTTTGAAACTCCGTTTAGATTTAGTTTGTCTTGCCATTTCTTTACAAACTCCTCTCCAAAGAAGTCAAAGCGCGTATCGGCATAAGGTTTGTTTTTTATTTTTTGTAGTTGAAAGCAAGAGCCAATCAGCGGATCGTTAAAGATCAAATCATTTTTTCTTTGATAGTTTTGTTTATATTCGCTGATAACACCCACCACTGACTGGCAAGAACCCAGAGGAAAATATCTTTCAGGAATCAAAATAAAAGCAAGAACCAAAAGTGTTAAACCAGAAAAATAAATTACTTTATAATCCTCAAAGCTCTTTATGAGAGCTTGAATTGGCTTGTAAATCTTTAATTGCTCAGAAAACGGCTCTGGAAGATACAAAACAAAAAACAAACTGCTCCAAATTATAAAGCGCTTGCAAAGCAGGGTTGCAATACAAAACAAAAGCAAAACCGAAAGTTGATAAAGTCTTTGAGTTGAAAGATTTTTCTGTTCACTTCTCCCTTTGTGCAAAAGAAGTTGGGGGAAAAGGGTTGGAATATTAACCACAAAAAGCCAGAGAACCAGCACAAAAAACAAAGCAAAGATTTTAAATTTTACTAAACTAAAATCCAAAGGCTGAAGCTCGTTTATGAAGGTTTTAAAAAAAGACGAACCAGAAGCCTGCCACAAATGTTTATAGAGCTTAAAACCGTAAGGATTGACCAGAGAACCCAAAGTTGAACTGAGCAAAACTAAAGCAATTTCTTTTTTAGATTTTAACCAGATAAATAATTTTTGCTGAACCGTTGTTTTAGCTCCTCCAGTCAAAGAGACGGAGGAGGTGATTAAAAGCAGCAAGAAACAAACCAAACCCAAGAAAAAACCAAGATGAAAATTACTCCAGAGCACAAATAAAGAGAAAAAGGAAAGATTTGAAACCAAAGTCTTATTTTTAAATTCTTTATTGCTAAAGAAAAATAAATTGATTAAAACACTTTGGATGAGCAAAAACAAAGAAGTAAAAACCAGTGGCCTAATTGAAAGATTAGCTGACGCCATAAAAAAAGAAGCCGTTGTCACCAGAAATATAATTAGACCGTACTCCACTTTATTGAAGGCGGGCTCAGCATGCTGAGTCCCTACTTTTGTTTTATTCCTTCTCCCCTTGTGGGAGAGGGCCAGGGTGAGGGGATTTGTGTACAGCAGAGGAAAAATCAAATAAATAAAAACCGAAAGCAAAAAGAAAATTTTTACCAACCAAAATATTCCACCAATTTTGTGAATCGCAGCTACTAATGATGAAAACAACCATTGATAAATTATTATTTGTCTTCCCTCGCCAGACCAGGTGAAAGGATCCTCCGAAGGAAATTTTAGGTTTGTGAGTATGTATTCTCCGGTAGAGAGAAGCCAGGGGAAATCTTCGCTGATAGAAAATTTATAAAGCTTTATGAAAGCAAAGATTAGAAGCAAGAATCCAAGACAAAGAAAAAACCAACTCAAAAAATAATTAAGAAGGTTTTTTTCTTTTGAATTCAAAAACTTCATTAGTTTTTCGGTTCAGAGGGTTGAGTCGATTGAGAATTATCATTAACCTCAACAGCTTCAACCGGATTTTTTATAAAACGCTCTCTGGCTCTGTGTTTTGCGTTTAGATTGTGGGGTAAAAACTCCGCCATTCCGGGCCACCCATCTTTGGGTTCTTTGTGATGCATGTTGTAAATAGTCTCCACCGCATCTTTATTCACAATCATTACCTCGTGATAAGCGCTCAGGAAGCGCCACAGATTTTTGCTTTCCATTTCCTTCCACCATTGCTTGTGGTTTGGATGCTTACGCGACCAATTTTCCAAATCCTCGTAAGAACGCCAATACTGCAAGAAGCCAGCGTGATCTTGCGAGTATAAAAAATATTCAGTTTTATACAAACCGATCGCTTTGTCTTTGTGGGTGGTCTTTTTAATTAAGTCGGCATACTTCCAAAACTCCAAAAAGCCGCGGATCGAATGCCAGTAAAATCCAAGCTTCACCAGCACAAAACTTTCACCTTCTATTTTGTCTAAATCGGCCGCGAAGCGGTAAGGTTTATAATCTTTCTTTTTCATCAATTATTAATTTGTTATTTTATGTTTGAAAGTGTAAGTCAAAATAACTCCAAAGAAAAAACTTTGTCCGAAGAATTTATTTTGGCTATTGATACTGCTAGTTATTATCCTTCAGCTTCGATCTGCCTGTCAGAAAATTTTGAGAAAAACAACAACCGAAAAATTAATGCTTTAAAAACTATAAAACTTTTTGAAGGCACTAACAGAATTGATCTCAGAATTAAACTTAAAAATGCACTTGAAAATAAATCGGAAATTAAACAGGGAAATACTAGTTTAAAAAATAAAAGATACGATGCAGCCAATTTTTTAAACCAAATTATTAATTTGTGTAATGAAGTTAACTGTAAGCCCCACCAAATCAAGAAACTCGCAGTTTGTTTTGGTCCTGGGGCTTTTTCTTCAATAAGAATTGCCGTTGTTTTAAGTAGAATTCTAAAAAAACTAAACCAAGATATACAAGTTTATAACTTCGATCTTTTGTACTTACTTTTGCAAAGTAGTTTAAAAGTTACAGAGAGAATTACTCGAATAAATACAGAAATTAGCTTTTGCTTAAGAGCTGGTTTAAAAGGTTTTTTTAAAACCAGATATGTTTTAGAAAACGAAGAAATCAAAATCACCCAAAAGACTCATCTAGTCGAAGAACTACAGCAAGAGGATCAATTATATTCTCAGGAAGAAAATGAAATTTGCCTTTCGGAATTAATGTTGGATTTGGTTTTGAATGAGAATCCCCAGGAATTTGAGCTTAAAACTTTGGATGAATTCCAAGCTCATTATGGTCGGGAAGCTAGCGTTACTAAAGCGAAAGGCAAGGTTTAACGGTTAGGTTTAGGCTGCTATCGATTCAACAGAAGCACAACTTTTAGAAACCTGATCAATTGGATATTGATCAAAAGCATGACTAAGAGCTTCTTCTATCATTTGTTTATGTTTTTGTTCAGCTTCATGAGGAGTTTCAGAATCTAATCTAATCCTTTCTGAAACTTGCTGGAATTGGAAACCATTGGCAGGATATTCTCCATGATTAAATTCACTATCAACGACTGTCATCATCCTCTTAACTTTATCTCCAAAAATTTGAGCTAGTTGAAGGGGATCTTTCTCATCAGGACTAACAATGAAAGTGGTTGAACGAATAACATCCGTATAGGCTTTGTCTTTTCCAGATTTTCCAATCCCTTTTAGTTCTTGGGTTAATTGTTGAACTACCCCAATATAAGTAGTTTTTCCATTAACTGAAATAGGTATTAAATCGAAAACAACTTTTCCAGTTTCATATCCACTTTTTAATTGGAGAGTTCCTGCTTTATTAGGTTCTAACTTAAATTCCTTAGACATTCTTAGAACACCTCCACCAGAACGAGTCAAAACCCTTGCTACTTCCCAACTTAAATCTTCTTGAGCTACATTTCTTTCTCTAAAAAATGGATCATTTGCTCGGTTCCAACCAGTTGGTCCTTGGTGAACACTGTTAGCTAAAATTGCAATTCTAGATGAATCGCCAACAAAAATTTGTTCTGAAACAAAGTCGATATTAGCTATTGAAAGACGTGTTTGAACTGAATCGATCGATTTAATTCTTGCTTTAATTTCTTCAATTAGTTTTTGATTATTTACTTTAGGTTCTTCCTCATGTAGTTTATCTAATATTTTTTGAAGATGTTCTTTTTCTTGCAAAAGTCTTTCTGGAAGCTCTTCTAAAGAAAAAGAAAGAACCTCAGCTATAGGTTTTCTTTGAACTTCTACAAATTTATTTACACCTAAAAATGGAAGCAAAGAGGGTAAACGATTCGCTCTTGAAACTAATTTTGAAGTTGCTGTTCCCAAACCTCTCTTCAAATTAGAAACTCTTGGAATTCGAGAAGAGAGCTTATCAGCTTTATTAGCCAATTTAGAAAAAGATAAAGTAATACCCCTCTGAAACCTAATTCTTAAATATTCTATTGGTCTTGGCATACATTTAACGAAAAACTAATCTGTATATATTTACAAAAAACAAGTTTCAAAACCAGACAAAAGACTATTGTCTAACCATCAAATAAATACAACTTTACAAATCCCTAAAGATCAAAATCCTAAACATTAAATTTAAAATCCATAACATCTCCATCTTGCACAACGTATTCTTTGCCTTCCAGTCTTACTTTTCCGGCATCACGGGCAGCATTTTTATTTCCGAAAGAAACTAAATCCGAATAAGAAACCACTTCGGCCTTAATGAAGCCTCTTTCAAAATCGGTGTGAATAACTCCGGCCGCTTGAGGAGCTTTGCAATTTACCGGTATAGTCCAGGCTCTGGCTTCGGTCACTCCAGCAGTAAAGTAAGTCATAAGTCCCAAAGTCTCAAAGGATGCACGAATTAAGCTGCTGACACCCGATTCGCTTACTCCAAGGCTTTCTAGGTATTCTTTGCTTTCTTCTTGGCTCAAAGACGTTAATTCCGCTTCGATTTGCGCTGAAATAGGAATAACCTTCATCTTGGGATATTTACCTTTTATATAACTACAGAATGATGCGAAATGTTGGTTAGCCTCCGGCTTCTGAAGCTCTTCTTCTTTTAAATTGGCCGCAACCAAAATTGGTTTTAAAGAAATTAAATTTAAATGCGCAATTATTTTCTTTTCTTCATAGTTCAGCTGGAAGTCCTGAAGGTTTTCTATGGCATTTGCAATTCTTTCTAAAATCTCAGATTCAATCTTCGCTTCGGCATCTCCAGAACGAACCTGCTTAGATAAACGTTCAATTCTTTTCTTAACAACCGCTAAATCAGCGAGTTCAAGCTCTAACTTAATAGTTTCAAAATCCCTCACAGGGTTTACGCCACCATCGACGTGGTGAACGTTTTCATCCTCAAAACAACGAACAACTTGAACGATTGCATCAACCTCTCGGATATGACTTAAGAACTTATTACCAAGACCCGCTCCATCGGCTGCGCCTTTTACAAGACCTGCAATATCCACAAATCGGAAGGTAGCCGGAACGATTTTAACAGCACTGACAATTTCTTGAAGCTTTAGAAGCCTTTCATCGGGCAAATCAACAATGCCAACATTTGGCTCAATTGTACAGAAGGGAAAGTTGGCAGCTTCGGCCTGATGATTTTTTACTAAAGCATTAAATAAAGTTGATTTTCCAACGTTGGGTAACCCAACTATTCCGGCTTCTGGCATGTTTGTTTAAATTTTAAAATTAGAAATTAAATAATAACATTCACACTCAAGCCGATACTTTTGGGTTCTCTTTATTGATTGAATTATCAATGATTCTTTCTTCTTTTCCAAGCCAAGCGTTAAGCAACCAATCCGATTTTCCGATGCGGCGATACCATTTGTGCCCCTTGCCCTCCATCACATCAGACATTTTTAAACTTCCAGCAAAGACAACCATTTTGGTGTTTTTCGGAAGAAAGGGATTTTTTAGATAACTTATTAATCCATTAGGAATACACTGGTTTTTAAAGCTCACGCACCAGCCCTTGGGCCAGTATCCAATCACTCCATTTTCTATTAACTGAGCGCTTAGATAATCTTGTTCCATGTGATAGTTAATAATTGCTTTTTCAGGATTAGACCAAAAATTTTCATAAATGTATGTATGTTTCCCTATCTGGAAGCGGAAAACCGAGGAGTTACCGACTTGATTATGAAATTTATCGTAATTGGGTCTTAGCTTGCGTAATATTTTTGGTTTTACTAAATCTTTTTCTCTAATTATTAAAAATTCACCCGGCAAATCAAAGAATGGATCGAGAGATTCAAAGATTACCAAATCTAAATCCAAATAAAGAGCGGTGCCTTCCAAACCAAACAAATCCTTTTGATAAAGATCTATTTTTCGCCAACAAGCATCAATTCCCCCTTTTGGAATTGTAATTTTTCTTTCACTTATTGGATAAATTTCAATATCTTCATTTATTCCGTAACAATTATCGGTAAAACAAATAAATCTATGAGGTCTCTTTAAGTGTCTTTTCACTCCGTTTTTCAAACGATTCACATACTCAGGACCATATTTATTACCCCATTTCATGCACATAACGATTACGGGGCTTGGGTTATCTTCCATTGAAATTGGCAATACTAAAACTTTAATTTGTGAATTGTACAATGAAAAACTTTTTCAAGATTTAACTCCAAACCAAGCTTCTTTCAACCAGTCAATGTTTCCAATACGGCGATACCATTTGTGACCTTTACCATTCACAACCTCGGACATCTTTAAATTACCTGCAAAAACAACGATTTTGGCTTCCTTTGGAGTTTTTGGATTTTTTAAATAACTCATTAAACCAGGAGGTACACATTGATCCTTAAAGCTAACGCACCAATTTTTAGGCCAATAATCGAGTATTTGCTTTTCTTTTAACTTTGTGGTCAAAAACTCTTGTTCGTTTGAATGCTCTTTTAAACAAATTTCCTGATTATTTATAAATTCTTGGTAAATATCATCATGAGCACCTATTTTATATCTAAAAACAGAAGTATTTCCGACAGCTTGTCTGAATTCATCATACTTTGGGTAAAAAATACTCCTTAAAACTTTTCGGTTGTACAGATCATCATCGCGAATTATTAAAAATTCACCCGGTAAATCAAAGAATGGTTCAAGCGAATCAACAATAACTAAGTCTAAGTCAAGAAATAAAGCAGTTCCTTCAAGTCCAAATAAATCCTTTTGGTAAACATCTAGCTTCATCCAACGAGTATCTTTAAAATCAGTTGAATAATTTTTCCTTGGTAAAGGAAAGGTTTCAATCCCTTCATTAAGTCCGTCTTTATTATCAGTAAAACAAACAAATCTAAAAGGCCTTTTTAAATTTCTTTCAACTCCGGCTTTCAGACGGTTAACATATTCAGGCCCATACATAGTCCCCCACTTCATACACATGACTATGACTGGCTCTTGATTAATTGACATTAAGCTTCAATATTTAATTAAGTTTGAAAGAATCATATTAAAGAAGTTACAGTTTGTAAATTTGTTCTTTTATCAGTTAAATCCTTCTCTGGCTTTATTCAATGTAATTTCGACGAAAAATAGAAAATTTAAGTATGTCAAACTCTCGTTAGTTAGGTTTGGTAAATTCTTCCATAAGGGAACTAAGGTAATTAAACACCCATTTAAAAGGAGAAATTATAAGTCCAAGAACTAAAGCTCCTAAAGAAGCTATTGCACCCCATTTAAAAATACTTCCTGTTTTTTTTGCAATG
>JANRMG010000210.1:0-16880 GCA_033761855.1 Candidatus Caenarcanales bacterium | reverse complement strand
TTCGCCATGGGAAGTTCCACCGAACATTCGGCCTTTGCTAAAACTAAAAACCCCTGGGATTTAGAGCGCGTTCCTGGTGGTTCTTCTGGTGGCTCCGCCGCTGCAGTAGGAGCCAGACTTGCACCTTTAGCTTTGGGCTCAGACACCGGAGGATCAATCCGTCAACCGGCAGCCTTGTGCGGAATAACCGGTATGAAACCAACTTACGGCTTTGTTTCACGTTATGGCCTCATTGCTTTTGCTTCTTCTTTAGACCAAATTGGGCCTTTTGCAACTGACGTTGAAGATGCTTCTCTTTTGCTTTCAGTCATTTCGGGGTACGATCCTAAAGATAGTACTTCACTCGAAAGCTCATTTCAAGCTCCCAATCTTAACAAAAAGAGCTTAAAAGGCAAAAAAATTGGCTTAATTAAAGAGCTTCTCTCGACCGAAGGCGGCTTATCCAAAGAGGTAGCCAGCAAAGTACAGCAAGCCATCAGCATTTTAAAAGAGCAAGGCGCAGAAGTAAAAGAGGTTTCCATGCCTTTAATTTCGCAGCATTCTCTCGATGTTTACTACATTATCGCCCCGGCAGAGGCAAGCTCCAATCTTGCAAGATACGACGGCGTGAGATATGGCTTTCGTTCAACGGAAGCGAAGAATTTGCTTTCTATGTACCGCAACACCCGCGCTAACGGCTTCGGAGCAGAAGTAAAAAGAAGAATCATGATTGGCACTTACGCTCTTTCGGCGGGCTACTACGATGCCTACTACAAAAAAGCCCAACAAGTGCGCAAACTCATCAAGGATGAATTTGAAAAAGTTTTCAAGGAAGTTGATATTTTGCTTTCGCCAACTTCGCCGGTTACAGCCTTTAAATTCGGAGAGAAGACCGATGATCCGCTTGCCATGTATCTTTGTGATATTGCCACAATTCCAGCCAACTTAGCCGGTTTACCAGCCATTTCGGTCAATTGTGGTTTTGATTCGAACAATTTACCGATCGGTATTCAATTCATGGCCGGACTCAAAAAAGACGCTGAACTTTTAGAATTCTCGTTGGGCTTTGAAATGGCTTTAAATGAGAAAACTCAAGATAACCTCAAGCTTCCAGAATTGGTGAATTAATAAACTTCAAAACCACGAATAATGAACAACGAAACCGAAACAAAATTATCCCTCGCTGATTTAATCAAGGAAGCCGAAGAAAACTTCGGGTCAGCGAATAATTCTGCTGAACTTGAGAAGGCAAGAGTCCATTTTTTTGGTGACAAAAGCCAATTAAAGCAAGAACAAAAAAAGATGGGAAGCCTCCCCACCGAAGAGCGCCGCGATTTCGGCAAAACCTTAAATGAAGCCAGAGTGGCAATTGAAAGTGCTTTTGGAAAGGCAAAAGAAAGAATTGAACTAGCAGAGCTAAACCAAAAACTTAATTCAGAAAAAATTGACATTACTCTTCCGGGTTCGCCTCCTCTTGTGTCTGGCGCTTTGCATCCCTTGACTTTGGTTACCAACGAAATTGTTTCTATTTTTGAACGTCTTGGATTCAGCCTTGTTGACGGCCCGGAAATTGAAACTGAATATTATAACTTTACGGCTCTAAACACCCCAGACAATCATCCAGCCCGCGACGAGCAAGATACTTTTTATACAAATGTTGCTCCTCATGTTCTTTTGCGCTCTCAGACTTCGCCAGTTCAAGTTAGATCTTTGGAAAAACATGGAGTACCGCTCCGAATCATGGCTCATGGGCGGGTTTACCGCAACGAGGAAGTCAATGCCCGTAAGATGCCGTTTTTCCATCAATTTGAAATTTTGTGTGTTGAAGAAGGAATTAATTTTGCAAATCTAAAATGGACGCTTGAGCACTTCTTGAGCCAGCTTTTCAAAGATGATGTTCCAATACGTCTTCGCCCGGATTTCTTCCCTTTTACTGAACCATCGGCCGAAGTAGATGCTCAATGCCCGTTTTGCAAAGGCAAGGGCTGTACTACTTGTGGTGGAAGAGGCTGGCTGGAATTGCTAGGCTGTGGAATGGTTGATCCTAACGTCTTGGAGATGGCAGGCATAGACAGCAAAAAATACACAGGCTTTGCCGCTGGATTGGGGCTAGAAAGATTTGCCATGCTTAAATACGGCATCTCAGACATTCGTGATTTCTTTTCGGCTGATATTAGGTTCTTGGAACAGTTTAAGTAATCAGTAATCCCCTACAACCATCATTGTAAGCTAAAGAATAAAAAGAGAGGCGCCTCCTGAAAAGAATGAAGCTGGTCGAAAGCCTCACGGCTTCCTTCAAGCAACCCGTGCTCACGCACAAATTAAAGGGGGCCGAGAATCCATCGGTGATTTCACGGATTAATTTTGTTCGAGGGGGGATTACAAAATATTAGATATAATTTTTACTACTTGCAGCAAACTCCTCGTGGAAAATCCTCAACCAGAGCCAAAAATAGAAACCAAGAACAAAAAACTTCTTTTTATTCATCCTGGCGGTCTCGGCGATGTTGTTTTATTGCTTCCAGCTCTTCAAAATCTTAGGGATGGTTTTGAGCCAGATTGGCAAATTGATTTGCTCGTTGAAAAGAGAGCTTATCAGGGTTCTTTAGAGCTGTTTTCGATAAACAAGATTGTGGACAAGGTAAAAACTTTTGATTTTAAAAACAAATATGCTCTTTTGCAATTCCCTGAATTAATCAGGCAAATTGGTGGTTATTCAACGGTTATTTCTTCGGGGAGTTCTCCCTTGGTGAGCTTATTGCTGTTTTTTAGCGGAGCCAAAAAAAGGGTTGGCTTTAAATCCAATTTGGATTTTTTACTGACCGATCCAATAAAGTTAAACAAAGAACAATATGCTGCCCGCATGCTTTGGGAGCTTACCCAACCACTTACTCGGGTAATTACACAGAAAACCGACAAAGAAAAAGCAATACCCCAACTTAAATTGGATACTAAGGCAATCCCTGTAGAAGGTTTGCTCACAGGGAGGTATCTTCTTATACATCCTGGAGTTAGCGTACTAAGCATTATTAAACGCATCATAAAGACTCCAGGATCTTTTTTTTGGAGTGATTTAATCGACAAACTCGATCAAAAGCTAAAGAATACAGACATAAAAATTGCGCTAGTTGCTGGCCCCGACGAAAAAGAAATAGCCAAAGAGATTATAAAAAACTGTAAAAGCGCTTCGAATAAGATAGTTGATTTAAGTGAAAGCTCTTTCTCGCTTCCAGAGCTTATCCAATTGATTGCTGGCAGCGCGGCCTTTGTTTGTGCCGACTCTGCGCCTTTACATTTAGGAATTTGTGTAGGAGCGAATATTGTTGCTTTGTTTGGTCCAACCGATCCAAACAAGCTTTTGCCTAATGCAAATGATTACACCTCTTTATACGGAGGAAATACTTTGAGTTTAGTTAAAGTGACCAATTTATTATGTCAGCCCTGCCTTTGGAACAGACGCTCACAATCTTGCGGTGCACCAATCTGCGTTGACTGGCAAGACCCAAACGTTGTTCTGGAAGCTTTGAGTGGGGTTTTGGATTTGAAGGTGGCTAAAGAAAGCCATTTATGATGATTTTGTTTAAATAAAAAGTTATAGATTCCGTGATGAGCATGGAATGACATTGTTGTACGTCATCCTGAGCTCGTCTCAGGATCTAAACTACTCTCCAATAATTTTCACCAATACTCTTTTCCTGCGCATTCCATCGAACTCACCGTAAAAGATTTCTTCCCAAGGTCCAAAATCCAACTTACCTTTTGTAACAGCGACTACAACCTCACGACCCATTACTGTTCTCTTTAAATGAGCATCAGCGTTGTCTTCTCCGGTATCATTGTGGCGGTACTGCGAGATTGGCTGATAGGGAGCCAGTTTTTCCAACCAAGTCTCAAAGTCCTTCCAGAGGCCAGACTCGTTATCGTTAATAAAAACACTGGAAGAAATATGCATAGAGTTTACTAAGCACAAACCCTCTTTAATTCCCGATTGATCGATTATCTGCTGCACTTGATCGGTTATGCGGATAAATTCCGTTCTCTTTTGGGTGTTAAAGGTAATTTCTTCGCGGTGTGATTTCATAGCTTAATTAAAAATAATAATGGGTATAATTTTAACTTTTGCTTTCATTTTATCTTTTACAGAGAGCGGAGCCAAAAATATGTCCATAACACCAATTGTTTCTATAATAAGTTCAAATTATCAAATTTAAGAATCAAGACAAACTACTCAAAAGCCAGAAGGACTCATGGATCGTTTTGGTTCTTTTCTTCAGAGCCTTTTAACAACATTTAATAATGGTGGAGATATACAAGAAGATTTATCAAAAATTATGCAAGCATTGGATACACCAACAAATACTGAGTTCTCGCCAAAAGACCTTCCTTCACTAATTACTTCACTTGAAGAAATTCAAAAAATGGAGACAAATGCAGCATTTAAAAACCATTACTTCCAATTAGCCACAATACATTACATTCAATCTACTGCAGACTCTTTAGGTCAACAAAATGCAAACTCTTCTACTGCTAATACTTCAGCAGCTTACGCATTAGCTGGAACAAGAGACTCAATTACTCCCGAGAATATAAAAGATGAATTACCAAATTTGATTAATCAATTAAAAGGAATTTCTTCCTCTAATAATTTAGATGGAATAATTAATTCTTCAGAGTTTCAGCAGGTAATGCGAAGTACAGTATAGATAAAACAGTATTAACTGAACCACTAAAAAATATTGGGTAATTTAGATGATTTTTTTTGTTAATTTAATTCACTTAAATTAGATCTTCCGACGGAAACTCCATCGCTGAGATTAGTGATTAATAGGGCTTTCCCATAGACTGGGATTTCCATGAACAGCCTAAAAATTACCATATAACCGGCAGATAATAAAAATTTGTCGGTGGTAAATGAAACTATGTGAATCAGTTTGTCTCAACATGGTCAGGAACAAATTCTCGTTCCTTTCTTCTTAAATTTCAGATGGAGAAAAAAATTGTTAGGCTTTAACCAAAACAAAAATAGATTGAAGGGTCTTTTTACCGAAAAGGTATCAAGGAAATTATTAGGAGTAGTAATACCGGTCGTTATTTCCTTAGGCCTTAACTTAGCCAGCAGCACAGGAGTGTTTGCTCAAGCTAACGTTACAGTTGGAGACGGCTTTACAGGAACCGCCGCGGTTTCACCAGTCTTCAACAACAACCAAATTCAAACTCAAAACTCTTCGCAGAACCTTAACCAAATTCAGGTTAGTTCAATAAGCAATTCAAGAGCTGGAATTATTGGACCTGCAGTGGGAGCCGGTGCAGCAGCAACTGTTGTTGGTTCACCAAGTGCTTTTGCTAATACACACCTTTTTAACGGTCCTTGGAATTTTACACCACCAAATCTATTGTTCCATTGCAGCAAGACCATCAACGATGGTTCGGTATTTAGTGCTTGCCGTATTGTAAATGTCGGCGCAAATTTAAGAAGAGGAATTAAAGACAGACTTTTTGGAATTTATGACGAGCGTGAATTCATAGCTTCTGGAGTGCCAGGCGGTGGAATTTTTGCTGGAGGAGCAATTATTGCCTGTGGACTTAACACTCAACTGCCTGCTGGCTGTGTAACTTACATGGGAACCGGTTACGTTTTTATGGAAGAATATGGCACCACCGAAGCAGCTCTCGTTGCTTTGTCTAGGATGGCTGCCAGGAACGGAGCCAATATTGTTGGAAACGTTAACTGTGCTTTCGCAGAAACCATTAGAACTTATACAACCAGTCTTGGAGCCGCTTTTGGCTTTAGCGATGGTGTTGGTAGTGATGGTGCAGTTTCTGGTTCTTTAGGTGCAACTTGGGGAACCAGCAGAGTTAAGAGACCCGTTCAACCTCACTGTAGTGGCGATTTTTACATGGGCAGTGCATCAGGTTGTTATGCAATGGGTATGAACCAAACTTACTTCCCTCAACCAATCCCTTATCGCAGATATTTACCACCACCTCAAATGAATGTTCAAGGGCCAGCTTATCAGCAACCCGTTAGAGGACTTTGGTAAAAGTAAAACTTAAATTCAAAACAAAAAAGCCTTCTCTACCCTGAGAGGGCTTTTTTGTTTTGTCAAGATGGATTGCAAGGTCTAAAGCTGATTGAGTCTACTCAAAGACAAATTACTCCCCTTAACGCTATATTATTAAGTATTATATTTTTGGATTTTGACGGGGTTGGATTGAATTAAGATGGAAGCTGCGGTCTTAATAAAATTCATTTTATGTATGATTCCTCTCTTGGCGCTTTGGGGGCTTTCTATTGCGTTGGTTAGAATTAAGCACGGTAAATTGGCTTTAAATCAAAGAGAGGTTTATTTTAAACTCCTAGATACTCTTCCTCTGGCTCATAATAACTGCCTTCACCTTGTCAAAGTTTCTGATTCAAAAGTGGTTCTTCTTTCATCTACCCAGAGCCAAGTTAGCTGCCTGCAAACATTTGAACCTCAAAACATCACACCTCTACACATTCAAGAACCTCTCCTAAACGGAGAACTAAGCCACAGCGAAATTATGACTAAAATAAAAAAATTGTTTAAAAGTACCCCCCAACCCCCTTAACAAGGGGAGAAACTATCAAAATTCCCCTTGCCTGTTAAGGTGAGGGGCTAAGGGAGAGGTACAAAAAACAAATCAATTATGAATCCACAATACATAGACAACTTATTACCTAAAAACCTTGAACCAAGCCTCCAGTTCTTGGCTTTCTTGTTGATTTTGGCTTTTATTCCTTTGTTGGTTTTAACCACTACTCCCTTCTTGAGGCTGGTTACTGTACTCTCTTTAATCCGTCAGGCAATTGGCGTTCAGCAGATTCCGCCAACTCTGGTTATTACAGGCCTATCGTTGATTCTAACGGGGTTTATTATGGCTCCGACTTTTCAGGAGGTGAACCAAAAAGCTTTGGCACCACTTTCGCGTAAAGAGATTACTTTAGGACAAGCTCTTGTGGTTGGTTACGAGCCCTTTCGAAAGAGAATGCTAGAACAAGTTGACGAAAAAGATATTAAATTTATGTACGATTTGACCCGAAGACCAATCCCAGGGTCACAGTCGGAAATAGGTTTTGCAGAACTGGTTTCGGCACATATTTTGGGTGAGCTAAGAATTGCTTTTTCTTTAGGATTTTTAATTTATGTACCATTTCTGGTAATCGACTTAATTGTGGCCAACATTCTTCTCGCCCTTGGGATGATGATGTTGAGCCCGACAATTATTTCTTTGCCTTTTAAATTAATGATTTTTGTGGCGGTCGACGGTTGGGCCCTGGTCGTTAAGGGTCTTGTGGAGAGCTTCATGTGAACTGGATGCTGGGTCCATTAAGGGAGGGAATCATGACTATCCTGATTGTAGCGGGTCCAATCATCTTAGCTGCCGCTGCAGTGGGTTTGTTAATTGGCATTCTCCAGGCTGCTACTCAGGTTCAAGACCAAACCATCCCATCGGCCGTTAAGCTAATTGGAGTTATGATCCTTTTAGTTGTAATTGGTTTTTGGATGTTCTCTTACTTAACCAGATTCACCGAAAAGACGATTGGGCAAGCATTTTCGATGGTTATGCAAAACCGAGATCCAATATCATACTCCGATGAAATTAAAGCGGATGAGACCGGAAATCCACCGAACATTGGCAGTTTAGAAGATACTAGTGCTCCACCTTTGGGAAGCCCATTTGGTGGGTTAGGAGCAGTTCCTTCATTACCCTCATCAAGATTTGGAAATTCATCAGGGCAGTTAGGGCAATTTTCATCGAACAGCGGTTCTTTTCAACCCAGCGTAGCACCACCCATGCAGGCTTTTTCCAACGCCATGCAAACACAATCTAACCCAACAAGTGAGTTTCCAAGCTATTCATCGAACTATTCGGGCGGTTCACCAAATAACTACAACTCACCCACTCAAAGTTTCGGTCAAAGCCAGGGAGTGGGAACGGGGCAAAATGGCCGCCAACTAAGTTACGGAGGGGGGCCTTATGGATACAACAATGGCTACAACCAATCCATGCCTTCGGAGGCTTATTCATACTCTTCGCCAACACAAGCCGATTCAAGAGTTTATGCAAACCCGAGCAATTCATTCCCGCAGGAATACTTAAACAATAATTACTCAAGCATAAATCTTCCCCCTCCCTCTTCGGTTATTCAATCAGCCAAAACACCAAGTTCAAGCTCAACAACTCCAACCAATAAAGTAGTTTTAAAAAGCACTAAAAGCAGCGAAAAGAAAAACAAAGTAATGGCCTCAGCTCCAGAGCCGGTTAAAATCTTCCGTCCTAAATTACCTGGCTCTTCCGACTCAAATTCGTCCTCAGAGAATCCGTCGCCTTATTCATCAAGCGAAAATACTCAAGGAGATTCTATTCCATCTCCCTATTCATCAAGCAAAACTAACACTCGCAATGGTCTGGATCTTAATCGTTCGGATGTTAATTGGTGGTAGTTTTTAGTAACCCATGACTGCCATCATAGACTGAAGAGACAACTTACCATTTATTGCACCTAATATATCAGTATTAGTCTGAAACTGAGCTGTTAAAGAGTCTGTTACATTTTTATAAGACTGATCTATTACTTCTTTAGCTCTCTCCCTCAAAGCATTTAACGCTTGTCTGCCTCTATCTATCACACTCTGATACTGAGCCTTACGATTTGGATCTGTCTCAGTATTCATCTTTTCGGTAATTTCTTTTACCTTTTGAAGGAAATTTGTTGTTGCTTGAGCTACTCTGTTTTGCACAGTTTCAAAAGTATCTCTATAATTGTTACCTGAACGACTGGTTGCAATAAGTTCTTCATTGTAATCAATAAGAGATTCAATAGGATTAGAAATACCATTGAAATTAGCCAATTGAGGATTTATTGTATTTAAGTTCATTATCTATTTCCTCCTGAAAAGCTAGGTGTTGTCATCCGCTCATAGAAGAAATTTACTGAATTTGGTATTATCTTCGAACTTTCTTCCAGGAGCTTTGTTAAAAGCTGCTTAGCTCCATTCAAGACAGGATCCAATTGTTCTTGAATTGCTGCAAATACTTCAGGTGGCTTGCTTAACTTTGCGCTCGCACGGAAACTTTCAGCTGATCTTATTTGAGCCGTAAGACTTTTAATTCTTTCATCAAGTCCATTTAAAAGACCTCTAGGATCCATAATGCCTGTTTGAGGAGAAAAAAGACCTGCATTGTAAGTATCATTCTGTAAACCTGGTTGCAAAGTAGGATCCCTGACAATCTGTACCGGCTGAGCTTGTGCCTGCGTAGCTGGAGGAGATTGATTGCCTCTAAATGGATTTAAATTATCAAGCCATCCCATAGAAATACCCTGTAATTAAAGTAAGTAAACTAAAGAAATATATTAAAAATGATTATTATCGTTACATAGGTAGAAAACCACTTGGCTTCAAAGCTAAATAGAAAATGAGAAAAGGTTAATTTTAGGGAAGGTAATCCCCCACACCCACTACTGGAAGCTAAAGAACAAAAGGGAGGCGCCCCCTTTATTAAAGGGGGCCGAGAATCCATTGATTATTTCACGGATTGGTTATGTTCGAGGGGGGATTATTCCCCGCAAACTAATCATCCAAATTCAATTCATCCTTAATTGGCGAACGGTAAATAAGATCAAAGGCTTTAGAAGCTTTATTTGCCATATCAAAAGAGCTTCCGGGGCAGACTTGAATTTGTTTTAAAATATCGGCGGCTTGCTTAAGTACTTTTACAATGTCGCCTTCGTCGGCTTTATACTTCTCGATTAAATCTGGCCATTCGTAAGCACAACCCCAATCGAAGCCGAGCTCGATTAAGAGAGGGTTGAAAGGGATTCTAACATTCAAGTCGTTGTCCTGTTGGACTTTGGCAATTGTTTTTATAAGTTCATAGCTCTCCCGAACGGCTTTTTCGATTTTGTCGGTGATGGCCCAGCTGGTGCCAATGTGTTGGTTCTCCCAGCGAATTTCGTAGCTAGACAAAGCACAGATAACACCGCAAAGTTCAAGCGGGCCCAAATCATCAAGGATTTTGTTAGCAATAATTTCGGCTAAAAGCAAAATGTTGTCACACCTCAAATCAGCTGCCCAAACGCCTTTTGGAGTTGGTTTAAGATTTTTGTCGAGGTAATCAAATTTTTTCATTACAGCTGCCGCCCGCTCAAAGTCAGGCCAAGGAATTTCGGCTGAATAAGTTAATTCCCGCTGAATCTTGTCCAAGCGCTTTAGAGTTTTAAAATCTTTTTTCTTATCGGATTTATTTTTATCTAAATTGGTCTGGAGCTGCTTCTCGATATTCTTTAGCGATTTTATTTCGGATTGAAGCTCGTAGCGTGAAAAACTTTTTAAAACAAGCTCTTTGCACTGATCCCAACCAAAGCGGGCAGAGAGATTCAAAACCATTGTATAGCTCGGAGTGAAGGAACTATTAAGATTATCGACCGGAGAAGAAGCCAAATGGCAAACCTCCCAAGCGCCTTCGAATTTGGTCTCTAGGACTATTACATAACCAACCTCATCCAATCCTCGCCTACCGGCTCGGCCTCCCATTTGCAAAAACTCGCTGGCGGTTAAAAGCCTATGCCCAGAGTCAACCCGCTTCGATATCTGAGATATCACCACCGAACGCGCTGGCATGTTAATTCCAGCCGCGAGAGTTTCGGTGGCGAAAACAACTTTAATTAAATTCTTTTGGAAAAGTCTCTCAATTAATCCCTTGAGAGCCGGCAGCAAACCCGCATGGTGAGCCGCTATTCCTTTTTTCAAAGCTCTGAAATGTGGATGCTCTTTAAGCCAGGGAAGCTGTTTTACGGCTTCATCAAGCTCAGACTGGAGCTGACGCTTTTGGTTTTCTTCCAACAAACCCAAATCGTGAGAAGCCAGCTTATGAAGAGCCAAGTCACAGCCCTTGCGGCTAAATAAAAAATAAATGACGGGCAGCATTTTTTTGTGCTTAAGCTCGCTAATTACCTTCACCACCGAAGGGAAGTGATCTGCGCCACCGCTCGCTTTTTTAGTTGGCGCTTTACCCTTGGATTGGCTTAAAAGGCTTTTATTAATTTTTCCCTCGGGCGTATTCAAGGGCTTCATCTCTTCGCGTCCAAAGAAAAAGAAACGCAAAGGAACTGGCCTAAAGTCGCTTAGAATCAATTCAGTTGGGCCATGAACCTCATTAACCCAATCTTGTATTTTTTGTGGATTACCTATGGTAGCCGACAAAGCAATGATTTGAGTTTGCTTTGGTGAATAAATAATCGATTCTTCCCAAACCGTCCCTCGGTCGGGATCCTTCATGTAATGGCATTCATCAAGTACCAAAAAACCGCTCCGAGCAAGCAGTTCACGTTCTGCTTCGGATTTGTAGAGCATGTTGCGGTAAATCTCGGTTGTGAGAACCATGATTTCGGCTTCGCGGTTTATTTGCGTGTCTCCGGTTAAAAGCCCAACTTTATCGCTCCCAAAGCGCTCACAGAAGTGAAAGTATTTTTGGTTACTTAGGGCTTTTAATGGTGTAGTGTAAAAAATCTTATTGTTTTTTTCTAAAGCCAAATGGACGGCAAATTCAGCGACTACGGTTTTACCAGAACCAGTGGGAGCACAAACCAACACGCTTTTGTTTTGTTCAAGCGCATCCATGGCCTTATTCTGAAAAGCATCAAGGACAAAGGGGAAAATTGCGCTGCGGTCTAAAGGTAATGGCACTTGTTAAGCTGTTTGAGGTTAAAGTTGATTGAGGTTAAAGCAATAGCTTATTCGAAATATCGAAGCTATTATTGAGTTTAAGAATTATTCAATCTTACAGTATGTTACAGCCTGAGGACGTTAAATTCCTTTTTGATTCTTGGTTAGCTTCCTTCATTTTGGTTTTCGCCAGAGTGCTTGGCTTCGTTCACATTGGGCCAGCCATCTCGCAAACCAGTATTCCAATGCTCGTCCGGATTGGCTTTGCTTTTTTGCTGACTATAGTCATCAGCTCCGTTGTTCCAGCTGCACCCAAAGATATGAACAGTTATAATTATGCCTTAAGCATTGTACTTAACCTTCTGGCTGGGATGTTCGTCGGTTATTTAACTCGTCTGGTTTTGGATATTGTGCAAGTTGCCGGAGAAGTGATGGACAACCAACTTGGGCTTAACTCTGTCTCCCTCTTCGATCCAACGCTAGGACAAACAACTACACTCAGTTTGTTTTTTAGAACTTTTGCCGTCGTTTTGTTTTTATATTGCGGCGGGATGGAGATGACACTTATCTCTTTCTTAAAAAGCTTCGAAGTCTTTCCGCTTACGGCCTTTGATTTCACTACTTTTCAAATCAATATGCCTCAAGTCCTACAAATGACTGGTCAGGTCGTAACACTTGGAATAATTGCATCTTCGCCAATCATTGTTGTAATTCTTTTTATGGACGTCGTTCTGGGGCTTATGTCCAGAGCGGCAAGCCAAATCAATCCGTTCAGCCTTAGCTTTTCTCTCAAGCCTGTGGTCGGGGCTTTGGTTTTAGTCTTAATTTTCCCTTTCCTCAAAGCCAAAATTATCGAAATAATTTTGAAGGGTGTACAAATTTTTTAGAAAATTTGTCTCAAAATATGTAGGGGTTCAGCATGCTGAACCCGCCCTAATCATAAGACCGAGATTAATTTATTCAACCAAAGTAGGGGAAGGTTTTAAACCTTCCCCTACGACAACGTTAGATTCTAAAGAGAATTTGAGAGTCCGCCCTACATAAAGAAGGTAATTTACTTCTTGACCTACTTCTTATCTTCCCAACCACCGATGATGTTTACGAACTCTTCGATTGATTCAGCTAATTGGGAATCTTGGTATTTTTTTTCGAGAAGAATTTTACTTGTTGTAGGGTCTTGGACAATTATTTTGTAAATTGTAGGAAGTTTAAAACTGCGTTCCAGTCGGACTATTGGCCTTTCACAACCAAAAGAATCATTAATCGTATCGTTAACAACTACCATTCCAAGAGGGCTGTTTATTTTATCTAAAACATCTCTGTAATGATGAGGCCAGTGAGCCCTAAATTTGTTTTCCCAATTTGCAAGCATATTAAATTTGAATGACTGAAATTTATTGATCTTTAAGATTTAATTTTGGAGAAAAACCAATATCGCGAAGCGCATTATAAGCCTTTTCACCAAGCTCTGTTGTTCTTTGCGATTCAATAACTTGTACCAAATGCTTAACGGCTTCTCTTTGATTACCAGACTTAATGGAAACTAAGCCAGCCAGATAGTTAGCTCTGTCACGTAATTTTGCAAATTCTATAGTTTGTTTTTTTTCGTTGTCAGCCGTTACCGCAGCTGCCGTCTCGTCTTTAAGAGCATTATAAAGCTGTGAGTGAAGCTCGGTAGACTCGCTGAGAACTGGTCTTAACTTGCTTACCATTGCATAAGCTTCTTTTAAATTACCTGCTTTGTAGGCGGCTTCTGCTTGAGTAATTTGCAGTTCAGCTGTTTTAAGAGTTATTACAAACTGAGAGGCCTCTTGGCTAAAAGAAACTAAAGGCATTAAAGACAAGCTAGAAGAAATAAGAACCGAGAGCAAAAAAGACTTTTTCATATTGGTTTGAAACTGAACTGATTAATTAGCTTGATTATATCTAAAACAAAAAAATGAGTTCAAAATTTGTTTTATTTTCTGAATATTGATTCCTTAAAATTAGTCTTTAGCTTGTGTCCAAAAAGAACTGATGAGCTTATTCTCTCTATTGTCTACAGAATTTATATTTACCGAGTTGGGAACTAAAAGGAAAACACCTTCACCAACTCTTCTTTGTGAGCCATCAAGAGCATAAATTCCACCACAAATAAAATCTATTAATCTTTGAGATTGCTCGGCATCAAGCTTGCAAAGATTTAAAACAATTGAAGAACCTCTGCGTAAATATTGCAAAACATCAGGGGCTTGATTGAATGATGTTGGCTCCAGGACTATTACTTCGTTGGTTGCAGAATACATAGGTTGCTCCAATACTTTTAAATTGTTGCTGCTTAGGCTTCCGCTGATTGGTTCTTTCATCTTGGTTTTGGAAGTAATTGAAGGCGAAATGTCAGTTGAAATTGGAGCTCTGCTCTGTTGCGCGTTTCCGAGACCGCTCTCTATTCGGAACAAATCATCGAATCCTTCGTCATAAGACTCTTCGGAACCAAGCCAGAAACTCTTTATTTTTTCAACTATACTCATGAATTAAGCTCTTCGAATATTTATTTGTAGATAAAAATTAATTTAACAAAATAACTGAATAAATTCCATGAAATTTTTCACTTTCCTGAATTTGAGAAGAGGCAAGAAACCAGTCAAGACAAAATTGCCAATTTTATTTACTTGGTAAATCACCCACCCAAAGAGAGAAAGCAAGAAATTAAATTTAAAGCGGATTTAAAGAACAAGCTTCTTTTATTGCTTTAAGTCTTTTTAATAGAGCGGGGACCTTATCTAGTCTTATCATATTAGGCCCGTCCGAAAGTGCTTCCGCAGGATTTGGGTGTACTTCCATAAATAAACCAAAGGCTCCGGCGGCAACAGCTGAAGAAGCCAATATTGGTGCATAAACACTCTTTCCGCCCGAGACATTTCCTGCTCCGCCGGGTAACTGCACCGAATGAGTACAATCAAAAATAACCGGGAGTTTTAATTCTTCTTGAATAATGTGGATAGAACGCATATCAACCACTAAATTGTTGTATCCGAAGGTTGTTCCTCTTTCGGTGATTAAGATATTGGGGTTTCCGGTTGCTTTAATTTTGTTGCCAATATGAACAACGTCATTGGGAGCCAAGAATTGACCTTTTTTTACGTTAACCACTTTGCCGGTTTTGGCCGCCTCAACCAACAAATCAGTTTGCCTGCAAAGAAAAGCAGGAATTTGAATTATATCTAAAACTTCTGCCGCAGGCTCAACTTGCTCAATAGAATGGATATCTGACAAAACCCAAAGCCCAAGATCATCTTTTAATTGTTTAAGCAGTTTAAGACCTTCTTTTAAACCGGGTCCGCGAAAAGAATCATAGGACGTACGATTTGCTTTGTCGAAAGAAGCTTTAAAAACATAAGGCATTTTTAATTCGGCACAAATTTCTTTCATTTCAGCGGCAATTTTATAAATTAAGTCTTCGTTCTCTATCACGCAGGGCCCAGCAATAACCAGAAGCTCACTTCGTGATTTAATCGGTTTATTGAAATCGGATAGTTTGATTGGAAGAAAATTTGAAGACATTTTGTAAAACTTTTAATTTTTTCTTTGGAAATTTATTACTTAATAAAATTATGTTACTTAAATCTTATTTATGCATCTCGATTTTTTTAATAACAAAGCACTAAAAAAGAAGCCCAAGGATTTTCAAATTAACAATATATTAACATGTTACGCATTGCAAACCCCTTGACACTAAAGACCTGGGTATAATATTGTTTTATTCAATCGTTAGTTTAGATGAAGGTAGAAAATTTATGGGTAGCTATGCAATCAACGCAGCAAAAACATTAGGAACAGTCGCCGCCTTATCATTTGTTGGGCCAAGAGTTGTTGCATATGAAGCTGTTGGCTTAAAACCCACTGGTGAAGGTACTTCATTAATTAGCAACTCAGAAGCACGTTCTCCTGAATTTTTTGCTCAAAGAAGTTTAACACCACTCCAAAGATTAGATCAAATTTGCACTAAAAGAGGTACTTTAAAATTAGAAAATATATCTTCGGCAGGTGTTAATGAAAATTCACGCCCTCAACTTATTAGTAGTGGTACAGCCTTTGCAGAAAGAATTCTTAATCTACAGAATGGGTTGTGTCTTAGACTCGATAACAGACAACTTGATAAATTTATAAGTGATAAGAATTTGCAGGGTCTTATATTTCCATCTAGCGCTGGACAAGTAACTGAAAATCCTTTGTTCCTTTCAGTTAATCAGAAAAACAATAGAGTTGAACATGGTGTATATGCATCTTTAATATCCGTTCAATTGAGCAATGGAACAAACGTTCATTATTTGTCTCTCTCTCAACTTCGCACTCAGAAAACAGGTAAGGATTGACCTTGCCCCGAAAAAGCGGACAAAAAGTTAAGAGACATTCATGAGCAGTTCGAATTGAACAGGAGAGAGATAATTAAGGCTCGAATGCCTTCTCTCCCGGTTATAGAAGATTTCTATGTACTCAAATATACCCGATTTAGCCTCCTCTCTTGAAATGAACTTTTGATGATTGACAAACTCAGTCTTTATCTTGCCGAAAAAGCTCTCTGTAAGCGCGTTATCATAACAATTACCCTTTCCACTCATCGATTGCTGAACCCTGAGGACTTTGAGCAACCTCTGAAAACGATGACTCGCATACTTAGAGCCTCTGTCCGAATGAAAGATTAAATTGTCTTCTGGTTTCCTCTTCCAGTAGGCACTCAGAAAAGCCTTTTCAATCAAGTCGGTTGTCATCCTCTCGCTGACTGCCCAGCCAACTATCTGCCTTGAACACAAATCAATCACCGAGGCCAAATAAAGCCAACCTTCGTCGGTTGGAATATATGTGATGTCTGATACCCACTTCTGGTCTGTCTTTTGAGAACTAAAGTCCTGACCAAGCAGATTGGGACAAAGAGGAAAGGAATGCTTTGAATTGGTGGTCGCTTTGAAGCGTTTTTTCGTGATTGAAACTATTTTGTTGTCCTTCATGATTCTTGCCACTCTCTTTCTGGAAACCCTCTCTCCATCGTCTTTGAGCTCGGCATGAATTCGAGGGGAACCGTATATTTTGTTTGATTTGTTGTGAATGATTCGTATTTTTGATTCGAGTATTTCATCTTTCTTTTTCCTTTCTGAGACCGGTTGTTTTAGATATTTGTAGTAATCGCTCCTGTTAACTTCAAACAGTTCACACATCATTGAAACGCTGAAC
>JANRMG010000209.1:0-2391 GCA_033761855.1 Candidatus Caenarcanales bacterium | reverse complement strand
TATTAGATTTACTTATTTATCAAAGACATAGAGATTGGATAAGCAAGATTGAAAAAATAATTGAGGAGGAAGAAAAAGTGATGATCGTTGTTGGTGCTGGCCATTTGGTAGGCAAGCAAAGCGTGGTTGAGCTTTTGAAAGTCAGAGGGTATGAGGTTGAACAGCTTTAATAACTCTCCCAAAGTTAATTTAAGAGATCTTGACCTTTGCCAGGATGGCATAATAAAACGTCATTCCCAAGCAAATCCGGAATCTTTTCATCTCAGTCTTCATGATTTTTAGGGAATGAACTAAAAGAAAAATAAACAAAATCAAGTAAAGTGAAGAAATTTAAATTTTTTATGGACACATCAACATTAATTTCATGTTTAGCATCTGTTTTGATTACTCCTCTAATTTTATTTGGATTTGGACTTCCCCTGATTGACGCTTACTATAGGCCTCGACCAGCAATAATCAAATATTTTCTATTATCAATTTTTGGTTTTATGTTAATCATTTTTTGTTTAGTCGGCTTAGCATCTTGTTTCCAAAACTTTCACCCTGCTTTCTATCTAGTAATTGCCTCCGGTTTGGGTTCTTTATTTCTGTTATTTAAACGTTTACCAATAATCAGAAAGAGGATTCAAGAAGGAGAATTTTATAAAGATTTTACTCAATTTGAGAGAAATATCAACGAGGGTAAAATGGAGATGTATTCAACTAAACATCAAAACAAAGCTACTAAGAGCGGTGAGACAATAAAACAAACTGGAACTTTTAAGCAAAATGGTATTTCAGCAGATCTTGACAATCAGCAGTAAATACAGCAAACTATTATCAACTTGACCAAAGACAACTAGTGGTTAGATTTACAAACTTTTTTGCAAATTAGCTGGATTTCTCTTCCAGCGCTGACCTTAATTACTAGTCGAGGTTTTAAAGAGAATGATTGGGTTTCATTTTGAAACTTAGTTTATAGGACTCAGTTTTAGTCAAGTTGTAATCCCCCACACCCGCCATTTAAAGCTAAAGAATTTTATGGGTGGCGCCCCCTTTAATAAAGGGGGCCGAGAAAACATCTCTGGTTCTTCGGTTCAACAGTGTTCGAGGGGGGATTAAAAAGGTCGGAATTAAGAAAGGACAAAACCCTGGTTACCAAAGCTCAAAAAGAAGAATTGATTGCAAAAATCAAAGAGCATTCAAAAGACTCAACTATAGCTTTTGTTGCTGACTTTAACGCTTTGAGTGTTGCTGACTTTACCACCCTTCGTCGTTCTATGAAAGGCAAAGGAAAATGTGTAGTTGTTAAAAACACTTTAGCGGCTAGAGCTCTTGATGACGGTGTGTTCGCAAATGTAAAGGATTTTCTTTCGGGTACAAGTTTGTTGGTTTTTGGTAAGGACGAAGCTCCTGCCACCATCAAGGCTTTCCTGGAACAGCAAAAGAAATTAGATCCAAAATTATCTCTTAAAGGCGGCGTTATTGCCGGTGACCCAAACGCTTTAGATGGTAAATCCATTAGAGCTATTGGTGAGCTTCCACCCAAAGAGGTTCTCTTGGCCCAAATTGCTGGCGCTCTTACATCTTGCCCACAAACTATCGTTCAGTCAATCAATCAAACTATTTCTTCCATCGGCGAATTGGCTGTCAAAGTCGCTGAGAAGAACGGGAAATAAGCGTGTAGCAGAATGGACAAACCGAAAGAGCCGATTTAGGCTCACACGTTTGTACCTCATTCGCAACGTAAATCCTAAACAAAAAATCACTCCACTCCAAAACTAAATTACAAAAGGAAAACTAAATGAGTAAAGTACAATCCATTCTTGAAGATTTGTCTTCATTAACCCTTCTCGAAGCTGCTGACTTGAAAAAGCAAATCGAAGAAAAGTTCGGCGTAACTGCTGCTGCTCCTATGATGATGGGTGCTATGCCTGCCGCTGCCGGAGCTGCTACCGCTGAAGAAAAGACCGCTTTTGATGTGGTTCTTAAAGAAGCTGGTCCTAATAAACTTCAGGTTGTTAAAACCGTTAAGGACATCACCGGTTTAGGCCTTAAAGAAGCCAAAGAACTCGTTGATGGCGCTCCAAAAGCAATCAAAGAAGGTCTTCCAAAAGATCAAGCTGAAGAAGTTAAGAAGAAAATCGAAGAAGTTGGCGGAGTTGTTGAAATCAAGTAATTGTTTCAATT
This sequence comes from Candidatus Caenarcanales bacterium, assembly GCA_033761855.1. GTDB lineage: Bacteria > Cyanobacteriota > Vampirovibrionia > Caenarcaniphilales > Caenarcanaceae > JANRMG01. Next base: position 222 of record JANRMG010000209.1, on the reverse strand, counting down.
ATTCTAAAAACATACAAAGGTCATCGGGAGCGCTTCTCGGTGGCCTTTTTTGTTTGCGTGTTGCAGCAAAATACTAAAAAGTAGGCTAACCGGGAAGAAGAGTACCTAAATACGGGAAAAAGAGTACCCAGCATTGTCAAGACAACAGAGTCGAGATCATTTGCTTCTTTCTCTGGAAGCTTATTCCACGATGAAGCCTGACTTTGCTCTTCCAGTGAGTGA
>JANRMG010000208.1:0-2868 GCA_033761855.1 Candidatus Caenarcanales bacterium | reverse complement strand
TCTGATAATTATTATGTCTAATAATAAAAATCCAAAGCGAGTACCGAATGTCCAAATAGTTAACCAAGAAAAGTCAAATGCCTTTATAGAAATTCAACAGACTGAAAAAGACTCGCAACAAAAAAGTTTAGAAAGCTTAGCTGAAATCAACCGGCAATCAAAGCAATCGACAACGAGCATAGAAAAAACCAATAAATCCGGCGATAAAAAGACAGCCATTTTTTGTTTGATTCTGCTAGTTGTTCTTTTGATACCTTTTCCGCAAAGCGTTGGAGGGGAAATCGAGATTGAGGGCTCTTCAGATACACAACAAGCAATTCTAAGACCAGCTGTTAGCGGAATTGTTGAAAAAGTATTGGTAAAAACCAACCAAGATGTTAAAGCGGGCGAGCCTTTAATTGTTCTTAGGAATTGGGAACTGGAAGAGAAAAAAATAGAAGCCGAAAAACAGTTGGCTCGGATTAAGGCTTCCGTTGGCTCTTTAAATGCACAAGCTGAAGTTGCCAGAGCAGAATACCGCAGGGCCCAAGAGGATTATAAAAGACAAAAATTTGAGAGTGATTATGTTGTAAAGAATGCCCAGGCTCTTCAATCCGATAATCTACCACCAAGAATTGATTCGACTAAAAAACATTTAGAACAGCTCAAGTTGGAATCAGAGAGTTTAAAACAAAAAGCAAAACTTCATAAGTATCTTGCCAAAAAAGGAGTTTACCCTCAGCAGGGTGCGCTTCAATCAATTTACGAAGCCAAATCTTCCGAGAAACAGGTTCAAGCGCTTTCATCACAATTGCAGGCTGAAACCGACGAACTTCAAGAACGTTCCAATCAAAGCAAACCAAAAGCCAATGAGGTTTATTTAGCAGCTGATGCCAACCTTAAGAGATATAGTTCTGCCAGACAAGAAGTTAATGTGGCAATTTCCCAAATCAAAGGACTAGAAGAGCAAATTGCTTTGTACAATACTCAGGTTGAACGCTTAACTCTCAAATCACCGATTGATGGAAAGGTTTTAACACTTAAGACCAATATGCTGCTTGGACAAAACTTTAACCGCGGCGATGTAGTAGCAATAGTTGGTGATTTAAGCGAGGCCCAAATTAAGCTCCAACTTCCCGAAGAGGCAATCGCTTACGTTAAACCCGGACAAAAAGTAACTGTTCGTGTAAAAGGTGTTCCAGATAGAGCTTTCGCCGGCGAAGTTAAATTGATTGCACCAGTGACCAGCGAGACCGGCGAACAAATGAGCAAAAAACGGATTTTTGAAATTTCAATTTTGATGAAAAACGCCGCAGGTCTCTTAAAGCCAGGTATGACTGGTTATGCCACCATTCACACAGACACCAAGAAATCCCTCTTAACGTTAGCTTGGGATGAGGTCTATCGCGTGTTTAGGCTCGACCGTTTTATGGATCGTAACCCAATTAATTCTCTTCTTTAGAATGGATCAAATTGCACAAAACTTAAACAAAACCGACAAAGGACCAACGGCAATCCTCAAATTGAGAGAGGATTTAGAGTTAATTCCAGCTCCTGATGGAAGCATACAAATTAAAGACCCATCAAATGGCCAATTCTTTTATTTGGGCGAAAAAGAAGCCAAAATAATTAAAATGCTTCCCGGTTTAAAAAACAAAAAAGATTTACTCTTAAATTCATCTCTGAATGAAGAACAAATCGATTATTTATTCAAGCTACTTTACAACTATCACCTCTTAGAAGGCACTGTACGCGGTGCACCAGTTCCTCAAAAGAAATCACTTTTTGGTTTTCTCTTTCGTCGGTTGGCTGTTTGGAACCCAGAACCAATCTTAAAGTTTTCGGAACCTAAATTACGTTGGTTATGGTCTGCTTTTGTAAAAGTTTTAGTATGTTGTGTTCTAATCAAAGGCTTGATGACTTCGATTGAGTTTAAAAACGAATTTGTCGTTTATGGATGGCCTGCAATCGGTGACTCTTGGATTGTCTCCTTAGTTTGTTTTGCAACAGCTTTGTGTTTAGTACTAGTTGGACACGAATTTATGCATGGCTTGGCTCTTAAGCGTTATGGTGGAAGTGTCAAGGAAATGGGAATATGTTTGGTTTACCTCAGTCCATCTTTCTATACAGATGTTTCGGATATTTACAAGCTCACAGATAATGCACAAAAAGTCTGGGTAATGCTGATTGGTCCAATCTTCCAAGCTGTAATCGGTTCTATTGCAATTATCTTGTGGTCTCAAGCGCTTCCCCACGAGACGACTTCAGACGTGCTTTACTTAACTGCCGTAGCAGCCTTCTTTACCTTGGGATTCAACTTAAATCCTTTGCTTAAAATGGACGGTTACCGCGCCGCCGAGTTTGCTTTCAATCTCCCAAACCTTCGTTCCAGAGCATGGGACTACGTGTGGTCTTTAATAACACGCAAGCCTCCAAAAGAAGAATTAAATGAAAAACTTACTCTACATGAAAAAATTATTTTCTTGCTTTACACGCCTCTGAGCCTAATATATTCTTATGTAATTTTTGTAATGCTAATAAGCTTTTATTTGAATAGCACCTTGTTTAACGTTCCAGCCTCAACAGTTATTTTTTGCACAATAGCTTTAGTTGTTTCTTTGATGTCTGAACCTAAAACAGCAAATAAAGTTTAAATCCTCTTTTGGAGCTAAGAATTCCTCGTTTCAGAAACTGAAAAATCAAACCCCAAAAAGTAAACTTGAAAAACCTAAACACTAAGTTCTTGGTTTGACCTTGCCCCGAAAAAGTGGACAAATTTAATGCAGAACACGTTAATAGGAATATTAAAGAAGAAGCAATTAGATTGTGTAAGGCAAAAGGCTCAAATAAAGCGGAAATAGCCAGAAAATGCGGAGTAACATACAAAAC
>JANRMG010000207.1:0-6700 GCA_033761855.1 Candidatus Caenarcanales bacterium | reverse complement strand
AATCTTGACAAAAATAAGTTGTTTTTTATTGACGAGTCGGATTCTAATTTTTTGTTTGCCAAAGTTCTCTCAGAGGGTAATTTCAACTATCTAATTTTTAATTCAAATATCGGTACTATTTCAGTCTATTCTTTAATGCCTTTTCTAAGTTACGGTTCAGAGCGATTATGTATATTAGAAGGATTTTTAAGTAAATCCCAAAACACAAAACACTTTAAGATATTTAACTGTACTTTCGGCAAGGAGGTTGAATGGATAGAAGCCAACGGACTTGGAAACCAAAAGCTTGAATTAACAAATCCATACGTCAGAGATGATGGAATAGTGTTTTCGGCGGTAAAACCAAATATTTGTGAAATCGACAAGTTTATATTAAAGAAATACAAGGATTCATACGTTGTATTCAATGCGGATAAGCACCTTAGAAAGCCTAGGAACAAATGTGAGCTTGGCTTATCATTCTGTAAAGGAGCTTATAATGAGTCATCTTGCCGTAAAATTCTTAAAAAGTACATTCTTTCACAAACAAACAATTAAGTATTCGAGCAAACAAATTAAATAACCCTCATCGACAAAACCCTCATAAAACCAACGGAGGAGCATCCAGTCTTTGTTAGTGGTACTTGGCTAGCCGCCAAAGGCCACGTAAAAAACATTTTTAATTGTTATTGTCTTCAATCACAACTTTGGGTCTCTGTCTCTGTTGCCTAACTTGAGGTTGATTTGGTGCGGACTCTTGTCTGGGCTGAGGAGGAGGTGGATTGGTTGCCGAAAATTCATCATCAAGGTCAAAAGGTAAATCTTGCTGTCTTTGATTGGTTGGCTGATTGGTGGGCGATGAAGGAATATCTTCATCGAATCTAGGACTTGGTTGATTTTGTGGACGGGCAGGAATATTCGACTCTGGAGCTCTTGGTGGTTGATTTGGAGGTTGTTGAGGTGGTAGATCATCCCTGAAAACCGGAGTTTGGTTTCCAAAGTCTAAACGGTCTAAAGGATTGTTTTGTCTATTATTAGGTGATGGTGCCGGGGCTGGGAAAGGAACACGGTCTCTAAAGGTTTTGGGTTTGCCTACCAATAAAGAGCCTATAGCCCGGAAGACTAAAAATACTAAAATAATTACCAAAATCAAAGCTGGTATCCACCACCATTGGAAGCCTCCGGAATCTTTGCCCATAAGGAAAACCCCGTTTTGTTTTTTAGTTTCCTCTTTCTTAGCTTTGGAAGGAGTAAGAATAACTTCAACTTCGGAGGGAAGCATGTTTGGATCGGCTGCAGCAGCAATGCCCGCCTTAAGTTTGCTTACTGAAACTGGCAACGAGCCTTTTTCAACCGCCACTGATACTCTGATTTGAGATACGGCTCCAGCGGGCGATTCAATCATGGTTTGCTCGTAGCTTGGATAGCTTTGGATAGCAAAGTTATGACGACGATAATTCCGCATACAAGCTTCGTCACCTGCGGCACAAACATAGCGTGCATCAGCTGTTGGAGCTGCTCCCATATTGTTTGCTTGAGTATTTTGATAATTGGGATTTAAATAACCTTGCTGACCTTTCCCGGCAAAGTTCTGGCTGCCCATTGAGTAAAGCCCTTGAGCTTGGCTGTTCGGATTTGGCTGAATGCTTGGATCGCGACCGGTGTTTTCATAACACATGGGTCCGTCGTTTGAACCTCCGGTACAGGGATTGTAAGAATGCCCGCGAGGATCTTTGAAAGCATTATCTTTAAACTGTTGCTTCTCGTAAAATTCCCTGGGCATATCTTTCCGTAATCTTGGATCAACCATTTCGGTGTCATTGCTTTGCCATGATCCTCGGCCATACTCATCAACTGGTCTTGGAGGCGGAGCCATCGAATTCATTTCGTTGCCGGTGTATGGTGCACCTTTAGCGCCATCACCAAGGGCTTCTTCGGAATATTCGTGCGTTCCAATTGCTCCTGGAGAAAACTTTGTAATGTTTTGGGTGGTCTTTTTAGTTGTTAAAACTGTGCTTACAGCCACTCTCGATTTGCCAGGTCCCAATACTCCGTCTAGATAACTTTGAATACGGCTTTCAATGGTGGAGTTTACAACACTGCTCTTGCCAGCCCAATCAAAGCCTCCTGTGCCAACTACGCCTCCATCCTCTGCTCCAGAAGTTGCTGAAGAATATACTTGACCTTTTGTATCAATAATCGAAACTCTGCCCGGTTCAATTTCTGGTACATAACCGCTTACCAAGCTTAGAATGCTAGATACTTGATCACGATTTAATGTTCTTCCTGGATCCGTCTCTACTGTTACGCTTGCAGAGGTTTTGTCCTTAATATAACGAGAGGTAAAAAGCTTTTCGGGAGGTATGGTAACGTGTGCTTTTGCCCATCTAATCCCATCCATTCGGCTTATTAAACGAGACAGTTCTCCTCCCACCGCTCGCATGTATTTAACTCTTTTTTCGTAATCGGAAGCGGCCCAATCGGTTTTATCAAAAAGCTTAAAATCATCGGTGGACAACAAATTGCTTCTAGCCATCTCTAGGACAGCGTTATCCATTTGCTTTTTTCTTACATTGATGGCAACTCCACCGGTGTCAGTCGGAACGATTTCGGTCTCAATTCCTTTGGAGTTTAATTCGGCGGCAATTTCAAGAGCCCTAGCTTGTTCAACTCCTTGAACCAATGGCTCGTAAGGGCCCTTGTCTTTACTAGCATTTATAGAAAAGAAAATAACTCCGGCAACAATTAAAATTAATAAACCGACACCAATTGCAATTTGAAGCGGTCTATTTTGAAGGACCGGTGCAAATTGAGCATTATTAGGTTGTTGAGGGGCTCCAGCGGCTGCCATTATGTTTTAGTTTAGGGAAATTACTACAAAAATCGTGGAATTTACTAAAGTTATTCCCATTTGTTATCAAGTACTGACAAAAATATTTTTAGAATTTAAGATCTTTGAATAAGCGCGCTCCGTCAGCTCTCCCGCCCCCTTGATAGGACGAGCTAATGAACAATCGCAATGAACGGAAGTTGGTTCGAACACAAAATTTAGTTAAAAGAACCAAAGTAAAAAGAAATACCAATAAAACAAAAATTTGAGTATATTGGATTAAATTGAGCTTAAAGTGGCGGCTTTAACTTTTAAAATTAATAAGTCAATTAAAAGTAAATATGACTCTTCTTAAACTGGAAAACATAGTTAAAACTTATAACGGTAAGTTTGCCCTGGCCGGCGTAGACTTGGAAGTAAAACCCGGAGAGATTGTCGGTTTAGCCGGAGAATCTGGCAGTGGAAAAAGTACATTGGCAAGAATTATAACTGGAGCAGAGCCCCCAGACAGTGGGAGTATGCAACTCATGTCCGAAGCGGTTGATTTGAACAACCAAAGAGAAAAACTACATAAGAGAAAAATTCAAATGGTTTTTCAAAATGCTTTGGGAAGCTTTAATCCCAAATTTCGTCTCAGAAGCAGCATTCAACAACCATTAATAGAGCACAAAATCTCTTCTTCAGCGGAAGATTTAGAAAATAAAATTTTGCAAATTCTTGAATCCGTTTCTCTGGAGAAAGAATTACTAAACCGTTTTCCTCACCAAGTTTCTGGTGGGCAGATACAGAGGGCTGCAATAGCAAGAGCCATTGCTTGTGAACCCAATCTTTTAATTGCCGACGAACCAACTAGTGCCTTGGATGTTTCGATTAGGAGTCAGATCTTAAAGTTATTTAAAAACTTGACTCTGCAAAAAAATATTAGTTGTTTAGTAATCTCGCATGATTTGCCCTCCCTGCGGTTTTTGGCTGACAGAATTTATGTAATGTATAAAGGTAAAATCGTTGAGGCTGGCCTTACAGCCAAAGTATTGGACGATCCGAAAGAGTCTTATACTAAACGTTTGATTGCGGCTATTCCAAGCCTAAACCCAGATGATAAAACTTTTGAAAGATTTAAATTGGCTTCTTAGTGTTTTGGAAACTTAATTTAAGTATGAAAAAGTTATTAAGTACTAAAGTTGGGTTGGCTGGTTCCAAGGGGCCTACCGTCGGCCAGTTGACCTCCAAAACCCTCTATTTTCTTGATGGCTCTCCGTCCGATTGACCCTTACGGCTAGCGCCTGACGGGGCATTCATAGGGTTCGTATTTTTATCATTTCTATCCAACGTACATTAATCTATTATTTAAATATGCCAAAAAGCAAAAAATATTCCTTTCTTGATCCGATTCACGGAAGCATTGAGCTCGATACAGGAGTCTCAGAGGATAAACTCATTTTGGATTTAATTGAAACTCCTGAGTTTCAGCGCCTTAGGCGCATTAGGCAACTTGGTTTTTCTTACATGACTTTTTATGGTGCCGAGAGCTCTCGCTTTGTCCATTCTATCGGTACTTGCGAGATTGCGAGAAAAATCCTAAACCATCTTTCCAGTTTGGGTAACGAAGTGGAAGAGCATAGAGCGTGTTTGTTGGCTTCTGCTCTGCTCCATGATGTTGGCCACGGTCCTTTCAGTCACTCAAGCGAGCCATCTTTCAATTTTGAACACGAGGATTGGACTATAAAAAATATTCTTGGAAAAACCTCCATCAATCAGGTTTTGTCCAGTTATCATTCTCGGCTTCCCTCTCAGGTTGCAGAAGTTTTGCAAGAAAAATACGCTCCTTCTTGGGTTTCTCGGCTTGTTTCCAGTCAGCTGGATTGTGACCGTGCAGATTATCTTTTGCGGGACAGCTTCCAAACTGGCACCAAGTATGGTGTTTTTCAACTCGACCGTATAATCAGGTCTTTAGAGTTGGTTCACACTTCCAAAAAACAAGAGTTGGTGATTACCGAAAAGGGTTTGAATGCGGTTGAGGATTATCTCTTCGCTCGTTATTCCATGTACTTGCAGGTTTATCACCATCGCAAGACTTTGTCGGCTGATGCTTTGTTTTGTGGTTTGATCTCTCGGGCTAGAGATTTAGTGGAGGCAGGGCAAAAATTACCATTGGACGACAGTCTTAAGAAATGGCTTCTAGACCCGAAAGAGCCTGACACAAAAAATAAAATGTCAAATAAAATGACCTTGTCTGATTTTTGGCAGGTTGATGATTCAACTGTTCTTCACCATCTTAAGCTTTGGAGTGTTGATTCCAAAGATGGAATTTTAAAAGATTTATCACAGAGACTCTTGAACCGGAGGCTTTTCAAAACAGTCAAACTACAAAACCTAAAGCTTACTCAACTCAAAAAAATAGTTTCTAAAATAGGCTCAGAGAGAACTAAATACTATTGCATGGTAAAAGAGTGCCGTGAGTTCCCCTACCAGGACCGCAAGAAGCCAATTCTCGTTCGGGATAACGGAAAAGTTGTAGAGCTTTCAAAAGCCTCAACCATAGCCAAAACTCTTATGAATAAAGACAAAGAATTGGATGTTGAATGGGTCTTTTTTCCAGCAGAGTACCAGTAATTTGTTCAGTAGCTTGTATTGTGTTTAGCAAAGAGTTGGAGATCCTGAACTTGTTTCAGGATGACAGTATTACGAACTCCCTTCTCTCCTTGTCGGAGAAGGGCTGGGATTAGGTGATTCTACAAAACAGAATGTGTATCTTTTTCGGAGGCAGAAGTGTTTTTACCTTTGTAGATTGGATCGTCAGTAACTAAGCCTTCTCCTCCGGCTCTCTTTAATGGTTTACCTTCTATCTCAACAAAAACAGGTTTATCCTGAGAATTCTTCTGAATGGTTTGTTCGAGTTGTTGGTAGCGCAGAAGCATGCTTCTAGAGCCGCCTCCGGATACAAACTTTTCGCTTAAATTTACTGTAATTTTATCTTTAGACTCATTAAACTGTAAAAGTTTGCTTCCCTCGGGAATTTCTGAGCCTATATTTTTTTCAGTTTCTTCTTCTGTAGGCCCTGCCAAAAGAGAGTTTAAAGCTTGTTTTAATTGAATGTTAGTGTTTGTCTCTGTCTTAACCGATGAATCTGTAGAAACCAGTGGACGATAAACAACTTGAAGCGAAGCATCTTTAGAGTTTTTGTCTGCTTTCACAAAGTAGATACTAATAGAATTTTCAGGAGCTTTTTCTTCGGAGAGTTGTTCTGTCGGTTGAACCGAACAACCAAAAACTATAAGAGATAAAACAAAAATACTTACTTTATGCACTAGTTGAAGCGAATGAAGAAATTTCATAAATGGTTTCTAAAGAACTTTACGGTTTATGAATAAATAAAAACTAATTAATAGCATAATTCCCAAAGCGCCAAAAAACAAGCAAGAAGATTGAAGACAATTTTTTAATTTTTAATTTGCCTTCTGAAACTTTGCTCTGTAAGCTTGAAAAAGAGTTTTGTATAAAGTAACTATTTTGTCACCGAGCTTTTCAATTATATTCCCGTCAACAAACAAAACATAGGTGAACGGACAAAGCATGAATTCAGGGATAGAAAGCAAGAGCCATACCGAAAGATGAAAGAATATTCCTATCGTAAAAACATATTTTTGGATTGGCTTGATCCAGAGCAGAATTCCAAAAAGAGTCTCTAGCCAAACTACGCCTAAGGTTGCTAGATCGTAAAAGGCAGAGGGGAGATTAAGGTTTAAAAGCCAAAAAGACAAGGGAGTGCCCCAATTAGAGGCCATGTTCATTTCTAGAATCTCTCCGTTAGACCAAACAGGCTGAAATAGCTTAAAAATGCCAGCACCAAAATAAAATAAAGACACCTGTAAACACAAAAGCTTAGTAAGC
>JANRMG010000206.1:0-4718 GCA_033761855.1 Candidatus Caenarcanales bacterium | reverse complement strand
GTAAATCCAGTGACGAAGAGCCTTTTGCCGCTTTGGCCTTTAAGGTTATGACCGATCCTTTCGTTGGACGTTTAACTTTCTTACGTATTTATTCCGGCAAATTAGAGTCTGGAAGCTACATTTACAATGCAAGCAAAGATCGCAAAGAGCGTATCAGCCGTTTGGTAAGGCTTCAGTCCGACCAAAGAACAGAAGTAAAAGAAGCTTATGCCGGAGACATTTGCGCGGCTGTTGGTTTAAAAGATACCTTCACCGGAGACACTCTCTGTGACGAAAAATCACCTATCATTCTTGAATCCATCCACTTCCCAGAGCCGGTTATCTCGGTTGCTATTGAGCCAAAAACTAAAGCCGACCAAGATAAGCTTTCCACCTCTATGGGTAAACTTGCCGAAGAAGACCCAACCTTTAAAGTGCATGTAGACCACGAAACCGGACAAACCATTATTTCCGGTATGGGTGAATTGCACCTTGAAATCATCGTTGACCGTCTTTTAAGAGAATTTAAGGTCGGAGCTACCGTTGGTAAGCCACAAGTAGCCTACCGTGAAACTATAAACGGTAAAACACAAATTGAAGGCAAATACGTTAGACAGACTGGTGGTAAAGGGCAATACGGACACGTTTGGTTAGAACTTGAGCCTCAAGAACGTGGAAAAGGTTTTGAGTTTGTAAATAAAATCGTGGGTGGTGTAATTCCAAAAGAATATATTCCAGCAGTTGAAAAAGGTATTCGTGAAGCTATGGTCGGCGGTGTAATTTCGGGACACGAAGTTATTGATGTAAAAGTAACTTTGTTTGATGGAAGCTTCCACGAAGTTGACTCAAGTGAAATGGCCTTCCATATTGCGGGCAGCCAAGCCTTTAAAGATGGATTCAAAAAAGCACAACCAGTAATTCTTGAACCCGTCTTTGCGGTGGAAGTTGAAGTTCCTGAGAGATTTATGGGAGATGTTATCGGTGACCTTTCCAGCCGTCGTGGACAGGTTGAAGGAATGGAGACCGAAGATGGTATCTCTAAGGTAAAAGCCAAAGTTCCTCTCTCCGAGATGTTTGGTTATGCAACCGATATCCGTAACAGAACTCAAGGGCAAGGAACTTTCTCTATGGAGTTTGCCAATTACCAAGAACTTCCAGCGAGCATGATGGCCGGTATCTCCAAATAAATAGTAAAGTAATTATTTTTTAATTTAGAAAACACAACCATTGCTGATAGATTAGTAGAATTGTGTTTTTTATTGAAATTTAATGGTTCTTTCAATTGGAGCAACTACTCTTGCAAGCTTAATAATTGCCTTTAATCCTTCTTTAGATAAGGTTACAGATAATACAAGTATCTACTATTTTCTGCAAGCCAACTTTGGAAATAGTGTATCTGTTTGTATTCCACAAGGCTGTACCCAAATCGTTCCTTTTTCTTCTAAAGATGGTTGACCACATATACAAAATAAAGACCCAATAATTTCGAGTGTAGATTTTAGGCAAATACTTGGAAATAGTAGATATTTTGGAAGATTAGTTGTTTATCCAAATTCATCTGCCACATTGAGAATGGGTGTAAGTAGGTCTTCACCTCGATGTCTTGCGGGTTCTTCTTTTGTAAAAAATCCTCTTATTGGCCCTTCTGGTGAGACTATCGATGTAGATTACTGTATTATGCTGCTGAATTTAAGGCCAGGATCGAGAAGCAGTCTTTTAAATAATCCTATATCTTTCAACGGTCTCACTACACAACAAAATAAGTCTTTAGGAGATCTTCCATTAGCTCCCGAAGAAAGCTCAATAAGAATTTTACCAAATCAATTGGCTTCAGGCTTCTCTGTAAACGGTGCTTCTGGTTATAAAATGAAGTAGATATTTCTGTTTATTCATCTAGATATTGTTCTGAAGGAGAACAGCAAGTTGATGTTTATCTCCAAAATACAGGAAGTGGTAATCTAAATAATGCAAGAAACAGAACAGTCTCTATTTATAATTCTGAAAGCCTCGCTGCTCTGAAAGATGCTAATGGAAGAATATCCAATCCATTTAATTTAATAGCAGGCAGAGATTCTCAATCATATTTTTGTACGAATAATCCACATGGATCAATTGAGATAAACTAATGTCCACAAAAACCGCTCTCATAACCGGAAGTTCAAAAGGCATAGGAGCCGCTATAGCGTCTGGACTTTCCGAAGCCGGATACCAAGTATTTCTAACCGGGCGCGATGAAGAGCAATTAAAGCAACAATCGGCCAAATGCAAGAATGCCGAGTACTTAGTTTTAGACATTCTAGAGCCTAACGCTCCCGAAAACTTAATTCAAAGAGCGACTCAAAGCCTCGGGCGGATTAATGTTTTGGTGAATAACGCTGGCTGCTATGAATGGGGGGCTGTGACCTCACCCCCAGCCACTCTCCCAAAGGAGAATGGAGATCAGTTTTCAGTTGTTGAAAAGCTTTTTAAACTAAATGCCCAAATCCCTCTTGAATTGTGCAGTTTAGTGGTACCACAGATGAAAGAACAAAAGTCTGGAAGAATCATAAACATTGGCTCAATTAGTGGTGTAGTTGGTGAGCCCAACGCCAGCTTATATTCAGCGAGTAAAGCAAGTTTAATTGGCTTAACCAAATCCTTGGCTTTGGAACTGGCTGAATTTGGAATAACAGTTAACTTGGTAAATCCCGGATGGGTGAAAACCTCGATGATGAGCGAGAATTTAAGTAAAGAAGAACAAACCAAAGAGTTAGAAACGATTCCGCAAAAGCGCTGGATTGAACCACAAGAAGTAGCTTACTTAGTAAGATTCTTGGTTTCCGATAAGGCAAAAGGAATAACTGGCCAATCAATTAACATCTGCGCCGGGCTTAGTTTGGGTTAAGCCACAACTTTAATATTAATTTGAACAGCGGCTGATGAATTTTGGTAATATAGGTAATACTATGTTTAACCATAACTTAACTTTTAATATTTCTATTTTAAACATCAGATTTAAGGGCTGGTGGCTATTTAGCTATAAGTTTTAATCAGTGATTTCATACTTTGCATTTTAATTTACTTATTTAATTTTTTAAATGACCGCTGTAGCAGCCATTCTTAACCGAGGTTCACCAAATTCAACTTTTCAACAAGCAGTTCAGAACCATATTCAAACTAGTCTTCCAAATAAGTTGCCTTTCAAACAGGGCATTCAAAGTGCTTTATCTTCTTTGCCACCATTTTTAGTTGAAATGCTAATTGTGGGCAGCTTTATTAATGGACTTGGGCAGTCTTTACAGGAAGCCCTAATGCAACTTATCCCCAGAGCGGGAGCGGGTATGGTTATACGAAAAACCCCATTGATAGCGGTCGATGAAAGTATTTTGGAGCTTAGTGAATATTTGTTAGCTTTTATCATGCCAACCGTTATTGCTGTAGGCCTCTCTAAGCCTTTAATGTCACTTTTAAATGTTCCCCATTATGAGCTTTTTGGGCAAACAGTTCACGAGCTGGAAGCCAAACAAAATACAACTTTTGAAATTGGAACCTTAAACAAAGCCCAAGTAAAGCTAACACCCGAAATTTTGGGTCGTATTTCGGTTGGTAAACTGGCCATGTTTGGCTTTTTGGCCATTTATGCTTTTTGTATGGAGTTTATTTCGGCTGGCCTAAAGGTTATAGCCATGGATAAGATTTTTGGCACAACTAATTTTTATACCATCTCAGGCCTCAACCAAAAGACCGAGGAAAACAGTAATGAAGGAGATCATGCTCTAAAACAAGCTTGGATAAATATTAAACGAGTGATGATTGCTTTGCCTCTTGTTCTGCCTCTTTGTTTTGGACTTGCCTATTTGGGAGGCAAAAACAAAGGTTTTGCTCAGTCTAAATTTGTTAATCAAGCATCAAAAATCTTGGATATGTCTAAAAACTTTGGGTTGCCTAAAACCCTCTTGGCAACTTCGGTTTTAACGGCTGGACTTTTTGCTTACCCTAGTGTCGCCCGCAACAAAGCCGAAAGACTAGAAGTAACTCATAGGGTGGTTTATTTCGTGGCACCTGTGACCATTTTATTTAAACAGATTATCGGAAATATTTTGGCCTGGATTACTGGAATGGCTTATGGATTGGGGAATATTTTGGCACCTATAGATAATTATTTTAGCGAAGTAAAAAGTGGCGAGCGCAACATCTTCGATTTGGGTTTAGTCGGTATTCATGCCGGTAAGGATGGTAATTATTCTGGACGGTTAGAGAAACTTAGCTCCGTTCGCGAGCTAAAAGAGAAAGACTTAAACAAGTACACAAAAGTAATGAAATCAATTAGTTTTATGGAACATTGGGCACCTTATTGGATGGCTCTAGTAGTAGGTATAGGGATTAACTGGCTTAACTATTTAAGAACATCCTTACTTCATCAACAAGAGAGTGGTCAGAATAACAGCTCTTCTGGAGAATCGAACCCAGCAAGCAATAAAGAGTTGAATTCTAATTTATCTGATTATGTTTCTGCTCGTGCTCTTGGCAATAAAATCTAAAACATCCAAACTTTTTAATTATTGCTGAAATTAGTAACTGTAAGATTTCTGCAGCATGAGTATTGTGATAATATATTTTAACTATATATATACTTCATCATATTAAAAAATGAATGAGATTTATAAAATAATAAATTTTGTAAGTTGTCGAATTAATCGACTTAGCCAGCGAATGTACTGTATTTAATTTTTTTCTCTTTCTATATTTGCTCTAACCCT
>JANRMG010000205.1:0-5932 GCA_033761855.1 Candidatus Caenarcanales bacterium | reverse complement strand
AGTATCAGACAAGGCTAAGCTTGGGTTCTTAAAGATTGAAAGAGAAAAGAAGACGGAGCATGTTACCAGAGGAAGTACGATTGGGGCTTTGGATGGGAATGTGAATATTAACGTTGGAGATTCTTCAACTGATGGGACTTTTAGGAATATTGCTAGCGATGTTGTTGCAGGTACCTCCCCCGTTTCCTTGACAGGAGGAGCCTTAAAAGGGAATATCAACATCAATGCCAAGAACATTGAGATTAGCGATGCAATTCATCAATCGATGAATGAATATGATTCTTTAGCTTTAAACTTCAGACCTCCCGTAACAGTTAGTTTGGACTTCCAGTCAACCGATTACACAGTTACCACCCATCAATCGAGCAATTTGCTTGCCGGTGGGAATTTGACTTTGAATTCCATTGATAAACTGACTGTAACCGGTTCCAATCTAATTGCTGATGATAATGTAAATTTGAATGCAAGAGATATTGCTATTCAGAATGGGCTTTATACCGATACTTTTGAAAGTAGTGGAGGCAGTCTCTTTGCAGGAGTTGGGCCTGGTTATGTGACTCTCGGTGCTTCTGCTAACCGTTCGGAAGGAAGCTTTGAGACTTTAACACCAAGTTTAGTAAGCGGGCAGAATGTAAACATTAACAGTACAAATTCAACCACTCTTCAAGCCTCAATTGTCAACGCTGAGAATGTAATAAACATAACCGCTCCTAAACTGGATATTCACGGAGAGTATGAAAAGTCCGAGACGGAAAGCCATTCTGGAAATGCCTTTGTCATGATTGGAACTAACGGGCCCGTTGGAGGGGGAGCTTCAGCCAGTTATGAATACTCTAAAGAAGGTGATTATCAAAACTCTGTTTTAAGTGGAGGACAAGTTAATTTAAACTCGGGGAATCAAACTCTGGACGGGGTGGTAATAAACGGAAACGAGATAAACCCTCATGAGGACTATTCGGACGGACATAAATTTAGTGGAGGTTTTAGTTATTCGGATATAACCGGCAATTTAAGCTTTATTGGAACGGTTGATGGAATAACGGTAGCGATCGGGAGTATTGATTTGAAAAATCCGGGAGCGGGTTCTCAGGCGGTGAGTAATTATGCTTCGCAGGGGCAGCAGCTTCCATTAGATCAAGTTACAGACAAAGTTGATGTGATCAACGAGACGTTAAATGCAGTTGATAAAGCTAGAGACAGCGGTCTTTTGACTGGAGATGAACTTCTCGCATTGGATGATATACAGAGACAACTAGAATCTGCTAAAGAGTTTGAGTTGCTTTATGGAACGAGTAATTCACGTCAAATTACAGACAGTTTAATTTCATCATCGGGTGAGCGGTTGAATCAATTTATTCCAGAGCAGTTGCCTCAAGCCGCTTTGGATGAAATGAAGATAAGCTTCAAGAGATTTGAGATTGAAGGAGCTCATGCTCTCAACAAAGGTCTTTCAAATATTCCAATCGCTGGAATAGCCTTTGGATTAATCGATTCATTTATCTATGCAAATCAGGGGACTGCTTATCCTCATTTACAGAGCGTTGGGATCACAAATCAACAGAATTTTGATTCTTTGATTAATGCGGGGTTGAGTTCGTTGCCTCTTGGAAAGATGATTAATTCAAGCAGTAAGATACTTACAACTTCAATGAAACAACTTCAATCCAAGTTTAAGCATGCAATAGATTTTGGAGTTCAAGGTAACTACTCAAAGTTAAATGTATTAAAGTTTAATTCGGCAATTAATCAACATATAAACTCTGGCAACATAAAAGTAATAAAGGGCACTTATCATGGTCAAGCTGCCGTACATTACTTAGATCCCAGTTCAGGTTTAAATGTTATTGCTAAGCCTAATGGACAATTCTGGAGTGGTTGGAAATTAAGCCCTGAACAACTTTTAAATGTTTTAAAATTTGGAAAGTTATAGATTAATAAAAATGGATTCTTTTAAAGAAAAAAATGAGATCCTCCTGAGGCTCAGTACTGAAGAAGCTGTAGTGCTAATCAATTGGTTATTTAGATTTAATTCAAATGACAATAATCACTTTGAAGATCAAGCTGAAGAAAGAATATTATGGGACTTAGAATCAGCTTTAGAAAAAGTTACAACTGAAGTAATTGATGAAAAGTTTGAAGAAATACTCTTATTAGCAAAAGAAAAAGTCAGGGATGTTATATAAAATTTATTAATTATGCTTCGCAAGGGCAGCAGATTCCTTTGGATGAGACAACACAAAGAGTTGCCACTCTGAATGATTTAAGTGATGCTGTTCAGGATACTGCAAATGACCTTGGGCTGCAGGCTCAAGAGATAAAGCCATTCATTGATGGGATTAACAATGCAAAGAGTTATGAGCTGTTATATGGAACCCAAAATGCACAACAGATAAGCAATTTACAAACCTCGATGGTTTTGTACGAAATTAGAGATACTTTAGTTGAAGCTGGAAGGAGCGATTTGTGGACTCAGCAACTTGAGGCTTTTCATGGGAAGCTTCAGTTCTTTGGTTTGGCTCCTGCTTACGGAGAAGCCTTTGATTTGCTTGATGGGATTGTTTATGCCTTCGAGGGTAAACCAAAAGATGCAGGGTTTAGCTTTGGTTCTGCTGTTCCCGGATTAGGCTATGGTTTCTTTGCTGCTAGAAAAGGCATTAAGTATGCTCCTGATTTTATGAAGGGCGCGGGTAAGTTTGGGGATGATGCTTTTGAGGCTGCCAAGAATGGTGGTAAGCATAGTGGGACTTTAAAGAATTATGCAAACAAAACTAATGAAGAGTTACAGCAAGCTCTTGAATCTTATAAAAAGCAAGTCGAAATCCACAAAAATAAAATAGCAAATCCAGAAAAGTATGTTTTAGACTGGTCTAATAAAGACATTCGATACCAACAAGGAGTCATCAAGTATTGGGAAAAAGATATTGAAAAGAACTATGGATTATCAAAAGTAATTGAAGGAATGCTAAGGGAAAGAGGTCTATAAAAATGGATGAAAAATATAAATTTTACCTCTATGATCTAGGTTATCTTATAAAGGAAAGAGCATTGGATGCTAAAAAGGCAATTAATCAAACTTCTGATAATAGTCTTGAAGGATCTTTTGCAAGGGGGGAACTTATTGCTCTATATGGAATTGTAACTTTAATGCAACAACAAGCCGAAGGTTTTCAAATTCCCCTTTCAGAACTACAACTCGACGATATTGACCCAGACAAAGATTTGATTTAGTCCTCTCAAAGAAATCTATAAAAAGGTTTTAACAAAATTAGAAAGTAAATAAAAATGAAAGATGATAATGAAAGATGATTCAGAAAGTTTAAAACATATTTTAAGAATGACTATCAGCTATTTAGAAACAAAAAAAATCTCTGCCGAAGAAATTATTGAGGATTCAAAGAAATTATCAAAAGATAGTTCTTTTTCTCAAGGGACTCTGTTTTGTAGTACTGAAATACTTTCTTCAATAAAAGAGGAGATTCATTCAGAGGGGCTTAACGTACAAGATTTTTTCTAATATATTCTTAAAGTCTTGGAGGAGCATCGCACACGGTTAATAATGCTTCGCAGGGACAGCAAATTCCTTTGGATGAAGTAACACAAAGGGTTGATGTGATCAACGAGACTCTTGACGCAGTAGACAAAGCGAGAGATAGCGGCCTTCTTTCTGGTGATGAGTTGCTTGCTTTGGATGATATTCAGAGACAACTAGAAGCAGCTAAAGAGTTTGAATTGCTTTATGGAACGAGTAATTCAAGGCAGATAACCGATGCGTTGATTTCTTCAGGCAACACTAACTTAGACAATTTTATACCAGATCATTTGCCACAAACTGCTTTAGATGAGATGAAGATAAGCTTTCAAAGGATGGGAGTTGAGGGTGCGCATAATCTTTACCACAATTTATCGAACATCCCAATCGCTGGAATAGCCTTCGGAGCAATTGATTCGTTTATTTATGCGAATCAGGGCACTGCTTATCCTCATTTACAAGGCGTTGGAGTTACCAATCAGCGGAATTTTGATTCTTTGATTAATGCTGGCTTGAGTTCGGTTCCTTTGCCGGGTGGGCTTTTGCTGGTACTAGAGCAGGTATTAAATACGCCCCTGATTTTATGAAAGGCGTTGGGAAGTTGGGGGATGATGCTTATGAAATTGCTTTGAATGGTGGTAAATATTCAGGGCACTAAATCAGTTAATGGTTCATTTGAAACTCTTATTAATTTTCTTGAGGCAAAAATTTACTTCCAGTTTGTCCGTGAATAGATAATATTTTCATTGAACCAATAAGTAAAAGTCAAATGCAATAAACAAGAATATTAATCAAAAAATTAAACAGCTAATATAAACTCTATGCAATACCATTCAAGCTTAGCTAAGAAAATATTTCCAATTCCTGAACCGGCTGTTTTTCCTCAGTGGTTAGGCTTTTTGAATTTTATTCTTGATTCATTTATTATTCTTTTTCATTCTTTAAGAAACCGTCGTTTTTTGCGGGGTGCAAAATTGGCGGTTATTCTTTGGCTCTCAGTCAAACAAGAAGTTGATTATGAGACTGGTAAAAATTCTTTGCAAAGTCAAAAGAAGTTTACAGAGTCACGAAAGAAACATGCCAAATGGTTGTACCAAAGTCTAACGCAGTTGGGAGCCGCTTTTATTAAGGTTGGACAGTTTATTTCTACCCGTGAAGATTTAATGCCCAAGGAATACGTTGATGAACTGAGTGCACTGCAAGACTTCGCCAATCCGCTGCCGGTTGAGATTATTGAACAAACAATTCAACAATCTTTGGGTAAGCCAATCAATCAGCTCTTTGCCAGTTTTGATCCTTTGCCTCTGGCCTCTGCCAGTATTGGACAAGTTCACCGGGCTACCACTTTGGATGGTGAAGAAATTGTAATTAAAATCCAAAGGCCTAATTTAGACAAAATATTTTTGCAGGATTTGGCGATTGCCAGAGCTTTTTCAGTATTTTTTGAAAGATATAGCTCTTGGGGTCGTCATCGTTATTGGCCTGAAATATGTGATGAATTCGGGAAAGTCTTGTTTGAGGAAATCGATTTTGTACAAGAGGCTCTAAATGCCGAAAGAATGAAGTTTAACCTTGAAAAAGATCATCCTGAGCTCTTAATCCCCCAGGTTTATGAAGAATATACTACAAAAAGTACTTTGGCTCTTAAATATATTCCTGGCTTTAAAATAACTGATACAGAGGCGCTCAAGACTTTGGGGCGAAGTAATGAATGGCTCTCGGAGAAGCTTTTGGAAGTTTTCCTCGGTCAGTTTTTTAAGCACTCTTTCTTTCACGCGGATCCACACCCCGGAAACTTAGCCGTAACCAAAGAAGGTAAAATTGTCCTCTACGATTTTGGAATGACTTACCGCATAGATTCAAAGGTTAAAGAGAATTTTAAAAATGCAATAGTCGCTTTGGTAGCGCAAAACAGTGATGAATTGATTCATTGCCTGGCTCGTATGGATTTGCTCCGTCCGGGAGCTGATATTGAACTTTTGAGAAGTTTAATAAATAAAACAACTTATAAATATTACGGCGGAACTTCCTTTAGAGAGCTTAATCTTGAAAATATTAAAGATGACATTAATAAAGTAATTGCTAACAGCCCGATTAGAATGCCTCCATCTTTAGCTTATGTTTTTAGAACACTTGGGATTCTTGAGGGGCTCTGTAGGAGCTTTGACCCAAACTTTAACTTCATCGGTGCACTTAAGCCTTACACGCGAGAATGGCTCATGGAATCTAAGCAAATAGGGGTTTTTGAAAAGCTGCTAGCTAAGCTCACGGACAAATTAACCGAAAAGTTTGAAATTGTTGATTTCTCCGATTTGATCGAGTTAGCCAAAATTCCTTCGCAGGCCAATAAACTTTTCCAAAAAATCAACAATAATGAATTTGAAATTCCAATTGATTTAGCAC
>JANRMG010000204.1:0-21218 GCA_033761855.1 Candidatus Caenarcanales bacterium | reverse complement strand
CGCGCCATGGGTAAGAAAAAACCCGAAGAGATGAACAAGTACAAACAAATCTTCCTGGATGGGGCCAGTGCAAAGAATATCAATCAAAAAGTAGCCGAAGAACTTTTTGAGATGATGGTTGCTTTTGCAGAATATTGCTTTAATAAGTCTCACTCGGCGGCTTATGCCGTTATTAGCTACCAAACGGCCTGGCTCAAAGCCAATTATCCGGTTCAATACCTTGCGGCACTTATGTCTTCTGTACGGGACGACCAGGACAAGGTTCGCTTTTATATTGCAGAGGCAAAGAGGATGGTAATAAAAATCTTGCCGCCTGATGTTAACGTCTCGGGGCTCGATTTCACAGCTGATCCGGCAAACAACCAAATTCTTTTTGGTTTGGCTGCCATTAAAAACGTTGGTGAAAACGCCATCCATGAGATTATCCGTGCCCGCAACGAGAGTGGGAAATTTATTTGTTTGAAAGAACTTTGCAAGAGGGTAGATTTAAAAGCAGTAAACCGCCGAGCTTTAGAAAGCCTTATCCGGTGCGGGGCTTTTGCGGCAGTTTCCGGAAATTCTCGTAAGAGTCTTTTGGATAATTTGGATAGCATACTCAGCCAAAGCATTCGCGAAAAAGAACGCGAACTGCAGGGCCAAACGAGTCTTTTCGGCAGTTTGCTTGGAGGTGGTAGCGAGGATTCAGAATCCGAGGTTTTTCAAGAATCTGATTCAATCAAGGATTGTGAAGAATTTGACAAAGAGGATATTCAAAAGCTAGAGAAAGAGCTTTTGGGCTTTTACGTTACCAGCCACCCCTTGGCTGATTCGATGAAGGTTCTCAATTATTTTTCCACCCACACTCTTTCGGAGCTTTCGGAAGTATCTGACGGGGCTGAGGTTGTTGTCCCAGTCCTGTTGAGCCAACTCACCAAGCGCATGACCAAAACCAACCGTTTGATCGGTATTGGTGTGATTGAGGATATGATTACAAAAATCGAAGCGGTTTTCTTTAGTCGGGTCCTAGAAGAGGCCGGAGAGCTGTTAAAGGAAGATGCTAAACTTTTGCTCAAAGGAAAAGTGCAGGTAAAGAGTGAAGGCGAAATTTCTTTGTCGGTTGATTCAGTGAGGGAAATCAAAAACCTTTCTTATATTTCTGCCAAAGTTGTTAATCCGGAGGCAGTGGGCGTTGATTGGCAGACCCGCTTAATGAGCTTTAGAAACGCTCTTAAACAGTATTCTGGAAATTGCCCGGTTATTTTGCATTATAATTCAAAAAAAGCACTCGTTGACCCTAAGCTCTGGGTACTTGAAAATGTAGTTGGTGAACTGAAGAGTTTTGAGTGGCTGGAGCCTGAATTGGTGAAGGTTGGGTGAGGTTCTCTTTTTCCTGCTTTTTAACGAAAGAGTTGGTTTTGAGATCCTAACCTTCATCAGGATGACAGGAATAAAGAAAGATTCAGAGAGGCATATAAAACTTAAAAGCTGCTTTATAACTCTTTATATTAAAACTCAACCGTCCACAATCTCTCATAAATTCCACTGATAGGCTCAACCGGACTTTTAAACAAAGAGATTTTTTGCCACTTTGTTTTCATCTTACCCGAAGAGTGAAGCAAGGGAAATAAAGTATTGGCTTTTTCTTGCAGCATTGAAAAATTTTTGGCTCTGCCTCTTAAAACAGTTATGTGTGGCTTCCAATCTTGCATGTGTTCAAACTGGGTAAACTCTTTTAATTCCTGCGGAAAGTGTTGCGTTAACCACGAAACTAATCGGCTTTGCTTTTCTCTTCCGATCAGGCAAATCAAACTTTTCCAAAACTCAAATTGCTGCCAAGAAACAAAATCTTCCTCACAACTGGATTCTTGAAGTGCTCTTTCAGTCAACTCTTTGAAGATGCTAATTTTATCTTCTGGAAAATCTTTGCAAAACAAAATGGTTGTATGCCAATTTTGTTTTTGTACTTTCCTCGTTAATTGGCCCAACTCAACAAGCTCTGGTCTTGCCAACTCTTTTTCGAGATACTGTATAAGTCCTGGAGGAGCTTCATAAGCCAGAAATAAGCGCATTGTGTCATCTCTTAAGTTCTTTGGATATTTTTTCGGTTATCGAGTCCCGCACCTACTTGATAAGAAGAGCTTATATAAATCTGATTTCCTTTAATCTCTGTCATTCTGAACAAGTTCAGCATCTATTTGCAGAATCGGCGTTGGAGAGATCGTGACCTTCTTCAGGATGACAGAAGTTTTTTGTGTTCTTGGTTGAATCAAAGAGAGCTTCAGTCTTAGAAAATCAAGTAAAGCTCCTCCTGTCAAGGAAGCGGGGGAAGGTGATTCTAAATATCCAAATTAGCCAAAGAGGAATTCTCTTCAATGAACCTACGGCGAGGCTCCACTTCGTCACCCATTAAAATATCAAACATCAAATCAGCTTGCGCTCCATCTTCGATTTCTACTTTTTTAAGTACGCGAGTATCAGGATTCATAGTGGTTTCCCAGAGCTGCTCAGTCATCATTTCTCCAAGACATTTGAAGCGTTGAATATTTGCCTTGTTACCCATCTCAGCCATTAGGACTTGCAGTTGGGTTTCGTTGTAACAATACTCAACTCGCTGCCTGTATTCAACCTTGTAAAGAGGCGGCTGCGCCACATACAAATAGCCTTCGGAAATAAGTGGGCGCGCATATCGGAAGAAGAAAGTTAAAAGCAAAGTACGAATGTGGGAACCATCGACGTCTGCATCGGTCATGATAATAATTTTGTGATATCTTACCTTCTTAAGCTCCAGAAGGTCTTCTTCGTTTGGTCTTAAAAGCTCATCACCTTTTGTCGAAATACCAATCCCTTGAATCATGGCCTGGATTTCGGTGTTCTCGTAAATCTTGCCTACTCTTGCTCTCTCAACGTTGAGGATTTTTCCGCGAAGCGGAAGAATGGCCTGGAAGTTACGATTACGACCCTGCTTTGCACTACCACCTGCCGAATCACCCTCTACAAGGTACAATTCGCATCTTTCGGGGTCACGGTCAGAACAATCGGCCAGTTTTCCAGGAAGTCCGCTTGAGCTCTCCAAAACGGATTGCCTCCGGATCAAGTTTCTGGCTTTTTTTGCGGCTTCTCTTGCATTACGTGCCAGGATAGCCTTTTGAACTATGAGCTTGGCTTCTTTTGGATTTTTATCCATCCAGTTTTCAAGCTCGGAACTAACAACACTGTAAACCGCGCTCTGTACCTCGTTGTTCAAAAGCTTAACTTTGGTTTGGCTCTCGAACTGAGGGTCTTTAACTTTTACCGAAACAATAGCCGTAATGCCCTCGCGAATATCCTCACCCAAAAGGGATTCTCCAGTTTTGAGGAGATTCTCTTTTTTGGCATAATCACTGACGGCGCGGGTTAAGGCGTTTTTAAAACCGGTTAAGTGGGTTCCACCGTCAGGGTTGTTAATGTTATTAGCAAAAGCAAAGATGGTTTCGCTATATGTATCGGTGTACTGGAAAGCAGCTTCAACAATAACCTCATCTACAACTTGTTGGGCAACGTGGATTGGTGGCTTGTGAACGGCAGTTTTACTTTGATTTAAATATTCAACATAGGTTCTAATCCCACCTTCATAGAGGAAAGTCTCATGGTGGATTTGATCGGGATTACGCTCATCGGTAAGCTCTATCTCCAATCCGGCATTCAAAAAGGCCATCTCACGGAGACGAGTGCTTACTTTATCGAAGTTTACTCGCGGGGTTTTTTCAACTCCATCTTCACCAACTTCTTTAAAGATTCTCTTGTCTGGCCAGAATTGAACGGTTGTTCCATGCCTATCGCTTGGACCTAAGTATTTGAGTGGCTCATTGGCTCCGCCAATTTTGCCTCCAGGATTGTAACCAAAGAACTCAATCTGATGCTTAGCGCCGTCTCTTTCAACAATAACCTGCATTTTCTCGGATACAGCGTTTACACAACTAGCGCCCACTCCGTGCAAACCGCCGGAAACCTTGTAGCCTCCTCCACCAAATTTTCCTCCGGCGTGCAACATAGTAAAAACGGTTTCGATAGCCGTCACTCCGGATTTTTCAACTATTCCGATTGGGATACCACGCCCATCATCAGAAACCGTAATAGAATCATCAGCATTTAAAACAACCGAAATGCGCTTACAAAAGCCTGCTAAAGCCTCGTCGACTGAGTTGTCAACAATTTCAAAAATACAGTGATGGAGTGCCTTTTGGTCAACTCCTCCAATATACATTCCTGGCCTTTTTCTAACGGCCTCTAATCCTTCTAGAACTTGTATCTGATCTGCTGAATAATCTTGTTGTGAATCGATCTTAGTTGTCAAAGTCTTATGCCTATTATTAGAAACTTATTTGTCCTAAAATTTTAGCAATTTTTTAGGATTATGAACAGTCATATTAAGGCATTATATGGGCTTTTTCGGGAATTGTAAGAAAATTTGTGAGTTTAATTTTTAATTTTAATAATACTCATCATAATATTCGCCTGAACCCTCTTCATCAGCATAATAGCCTTGTTCTGTTTCATAATGAAGATTATTTTCTTCATAATTTGAAGAATATTCATAATCATCATAAGCAATAACAGACTGATCGACTCCTTCTTCTTGAATATAAGTTACACGTTGTAAATTCTTTAAACGCTTTTCATAAGGATATTCATCGTAGTCTGAGTAGTAATTGTCATCATACTCATAAGAAGATTGAAGCTCGCCTAAACTTCTTTTCATCGGCTTAAAGGAAAGCTTTTGTGGTTTAATTTTATCCTTTAAGGATGTTTTATTCGTTTTATTATTTACTTCTTTTTTATTTTTATCTTCTGCTTGTTGTGTCTTAGCAACAGTTTTTACTTTGTCTCTTTCATTACTAATATCTTTGGAAGACGTTTTTGCTTCAGGACTTTTTTGATCATCAGCCTTAGCTGGCATACCCGACAAGAAAAGCGCATCCGAAAGAGGTGCAAATCTTTTAACTCCAACCAAGCGTGACATCCAATATTTATCACCATTTAATGGTCTTAGCTCCACCCCTTTAGAAGAGCTTGAATGAAACATAACGTGGCGGCCGCTTCCGTCTTTGCCCCAATACAAACCAACGTGGCTAACGCCGTGGCCTGTATTAAAAAAAAGAAGGTCTCCTCTTTTTGCAGTCTCCAATGAAACTGCCTGATTCAAAGAACGGTACATATCCTGACTGCTACGAGGAAGGGTGACTTGATCCATAAGCTTACCCATAACAGTAACCACTAAACCTGAGCAATCAAAGCCTCTTTTACCGGTGCTTCCGTATGAATAAGATGATCCTAAAAAGTTTTTTGCAGTTTGTTCAAACACTGCTTGACATTCAGCGACGTTATAACATTTGAGCTTTGGCTCAGCCTGAGAGGCATTTGACAAAAATAATGACAAGCATAATGAAAGTGAAATTGTAGATACTAAAAGAAATAGGTTTTTAAAATTGTTTCTGGACATCTTGCTCATTTAACTTACGTTTCCTCTGCGCTTCCCCGAAAAATAAGAATCTTTAAAGTGGTAACTTAGACACTCTTAAAGAGCTTTAAGATTCATAGAATCAATTTAATTGCTCCATATTAACATAGTCTTAAGGTTAGTGCTCCTAAGGACTATCATTGTAAAGAGCGTGTAAAATCCTAAGCCAAATTTTTACAAAACTAGAGGGTTGATCAGCTTTACATAAGCAATAGGACTGATATTTGGCTTAAAAACGAAAGTTTATTTACATATTGGGAAAGTGAGAAGTAATCGAAACTATCGAACATAAGGCAACAGTATAATCAGAAATTAATACAAGTTGCTGGAACACTATTAACGCAACTAACCGATTAAAACCATGAACTACTTTGACTTTAGCTCGGCCTTTCTTGAGGGATTTTTCTTAGTGCTATCCCCCTGTATTTTTTCTATCCTACCCATTGTTCTCTCAACTTCCTTTGATGGAGGGAAACTAAGACCTTTGGGAGTAATTAGCGGACTTTTACTTTCCTTTGTGATTTTCAGTTTGGCAGTGGGCAAGATTTTTAACGCAACCGGACTATCACCGCAAGCTATTAAATTATTTGCTACCTGTTTCATTATTGGGTTTTCTCTATTCATGATTTTTTCCAGCCTTACCGAAAAATTTGAAGACCTTGCCAAGCCTTTTATGAGAGTTGGAACAAGGATAATGCAAAAGGTTAATTCCTTAAACTTAAATGGTGATTTCTTCAGTGGTCTTCTGGTTGGAGGCTGTTTAGGCTTAATTTGGACTCCCTGTATTGGACCAATTGTAGGACTTGCGGTTTCTCAGGCGGTTTCTCAGCAAACTTTCTTAAACAGCGCTTTAATTATTTCCTCTTTCTGCCTTGGGGTTGCTATTCCAATGTCTTTAGTTTGTTTTTACGGAAGAACTTTGATTGAAAAACTAAGCTTTATGAAGCAGCACACCCTAGTTCTAAAACAAGCTCTAGGAACAATTATTTTGGTGAGTGTACTGATTAATTCTGGTCAATCGATTAGTTATGCCAACAATCTTTTTAGAGCAAATTTACTTGGGGATAAGCAGGCTCATTTAGATTTAAACCATATGGATTCAACGAGTAAAACCTTTAAGAGCGGCTGTACACTTAATACTTGATATTTGACACCCTAATTTAGATTTTGCAGCTAAACTATTTCTTCCATTTAATATTGCAACCAATACTAGGTTTCTGGTCTGTACTCACTTGTTGTCCCGCTATTAGACTGTCTAATGCAGTAGTTAAATCTTTGCCAGTAACTTTAACTTCATTGCCTGGCCTTGAATCATCGAATTGTCCACGGTAAACCAATTTAAGATTTTTGTCAAAAATATAAAAATCTGGAGTACAAGCTGCTTGATAAGCCTTTGCAACTTCTTGGCTTTCATCGAATAAGTAAGGAAAAGTATAAAAGTTTTTTCCAGCCGACTCTTTCATCTTTTCAAAAGAGTCTTCTGGGTAACTTGCAGCATCGTTTGAATTAATAGCAATAAAGGAAACTCCTCTGATTTCGTATAAATCAGCAATCTCTGAGAGCTTGGCTTGAATATGCTTTACATAAGGACAATGGTTGCAAATAAACATAACTACCGTTGCAACCTGCGATTTGAGCTGTTGGAGCGAAAATTTCTGTCCAGTAACTGCCTCTATTAGTTCAAAGTCTGGAGCGGTGCTTCCAAGAGGTATCATTACCGAAGGAGTTAAAACCATTTATTAAATTCTCTTTATGTAGTTGAGTATATTGTACAGAAATGACACCCAACCTTCAAACGCTTTCTCAGATCATTAACATCAAAAGTTTAGAGATCTTGCAAAAAACCGGCAAAATTCAAAGAGTAAGCCTTACGGTAATAGATTTAGAAAATCCCTCGTCGGTTGTGTCTATTAATGGCGATGTGCAAAGATATCCAGCCAGCGTTGTTAAACTCTTTTGGGCTATTCAATCTCTAGTCGAACTGCAAGAATCCAAAGAGTTGGATTTGTTGTTAGGAAAGATGATAGTTGACTCCGATGATTGGGCGGGGCAACAGATTGTAGATAAACTTTGCGGAAAGGATCCGCAAGACCCAAAAGATTTTGAAAAAGCTTATGAAAAGAGACGAAAGCTTGAAACCTTTTGGCACAAATTAGGCTACAAAACTCTAAAAGCGGCGCACAAAACTTTTTTAAACGAATACTCCGAATTCGACGATTGGATAAAGCAAAACAAATCCCAAAACTCTGTGACCTCAGGGATGGTTGCCGATTTATGGAAAAAGCTTTGGGTGAATGATCCGAGTTTAGGATTAACAGAAAATAAAAGAGAAAAATTATTAAATTGGCTTCGAAGAGAGCCTTTGCATCAAGCTCTTAAACCCGAAGAGAAAAACTTTCAGGCTAGTTTGTTGGGCTACAATCTGCCTCCGGAGGCTGTACTTTATACCAAAAGCGGCTGGAGAGATAACACAATCAACGATTCGGGAGTTATTGTAAGTAATAAAGCAAACAAAAAGCTCGGACAGAACTCTGTAATTGTTGTTCTATCCGAGCTTGGGGAAAGTGAGGGGATTGATTTTTTGAGAAGTTTATTTTTGAACTGCTTGTATTAAACATCCATCACGATCTGGATAGTTGCCATAAGCTAATGTATGCTGATTTGAATCATATACAAAATTCTTATTATCTTTTAACCATTGAATATGATTCAGTGGATTTGTACAAATATCTTCCCAACTTTGAGAATCAGTAGGTGTTATCTCAACTGAACTTATAACAGTACCTGACTGCGGTCTAGTCCCTGTTGACATTGCTTTTTCAACAACAATTGGAATTGAAGCTCCCGTAAAGAACAAGCCCGGTAATAATTGCTTTACTAAAAAATGTCTTCGAGTAGATTGTAAAGTCTGAGGAATATTTGTTGTTTTATTTTTTAAAGGTTTATTCAAATTAAGTCCAATTTTCATTTAATTATTCCTTAAGATTCTAATTTATTAACTATTGCTCAATATTAAAACAGCATTAAAGCCTAGTTGTTTTAAGAGATTGTTAAATTACTGAGCAGAGAATTTACAATTCAAGCAGAACAAAGGTTGTGAGGTTTTTACATTTTGCATCTTTGCTCATTAATTGCTAACCTACAAACTTAAGAAAAGATTTAGATAAACATTAGATAATTTAATGACGAGTTTAAATTTATTCATAAGTTCTGGAAGCCAGTCCAATGACGCTTATACTCAGCAGGTCATTAAATCTTTGCAAGAACAAATGCCTCCGGATGCGGGTTTAAAGCTTTGGGGAATTGGTGGGCAGGAACTTAAAAAGCAAAATGTAGAAATCATTCAAGATTCATCAATCTTTGATCTAAACGATCCAATAAGTTTTTTGAAAAATATCTTTTCGTTAATTGCGCTAGAAAACAAATTAATCCAAGAACTAAAAACCCGCAAGCCCGACATGGCTCTTCTGGTGAACAACTCGATTGTTAACCTTCGTTTGGCAGCTTTAATAAAGAAGCATATTCCTTTTTGCAAAGTCATTTATTACATCGCTCCCCAGGTTTGGGCTTGGAATGAGAAAAGAATAAAAGAAATACCAAACCTAATTGACAGACTGCTTACAGTCCTCCCCTTCGAAGAACCTCTCCACCGGGAATTTGGAACTTCGGCAAAATTTATTGGACACCCCGCAGTTTGGGAGCTAATAGAAGAAGATGGTAAAAGTTTTAATCGCAAAAAGTTTTTATCTTCTTTAGAAATTAACAACTCTAACAAGGTAATAGCCCTCTGCCCGGGCTCAAAGCAAAGAGAAATTGAGCAAATGCTACCAGTTTTTATCGAAGCCGCTAAAGATTTAATCAAAAGACAAGCTAAGCTCGACTTTGTCCTCGTGAGAGCCTCTTCGATAGAAAAAGAACTAATCAACAAAATTCTCAAACAAAACGCCGCTCCTAAAGGGCTATTTAAAATGGTGGACAACCAAGATTTATACAAAACTCTCAAATCGGCAGAAGTGGCTTGGTGTCATGCTGGAACGGTAACTTTGCAAGCTGCATACTGTGAGACCCCTTCAATCATCGCTTTCAAAGAGCATCCCTGGATTTGGAAGCTAATTCAAAAACTCAGAAGAATCACCTTTATGGGGCTTCCCAATATAATCGCCGGTGGTACAATCTGCCCAGAGCTAATCCAAGAGAATTGCAAACACGAAAAGTTATCTCTCACAACACTTGAATTCCTTGATTCCACAGAAGGTTTGAAGGATTTAAAAGCAGCTTTGGCTGAAAAAGTAAAAGATTTCTTTGTTTTTGACTTAAATCCTGCTTCCATCGTGGCACACGAGATTTTAATGATTCACCAAATTAACCGCACAAGTCTTGAAAATCAAATTCATATGCGTGAACAGGCAAAAAAGAACAGCCAAAAGACCTCAGTCGAAATAAACACCGATCCAAGCCTGAATAGACAAAAGATTTGAACCGTTTAAAAAAATGATTTATAATAAAAGCTAGTATTGATAAATTAAATCTAATAGTTCATATTATTTAGCAAAAGTTCAAATTTAATATGCCATTAAAACTCCATTATGACCCAAAAAGGGCTGTTAGACTTCGCAAAAACGAGCTTTTAAACGAATTAAGAAGCCGTTTTAGCCAAAACTTATTTGACATTTTCAAGAAAGCCGAAAGTTCTCTCTGGAAAGAGGAAGACGAGAATTTTGACTTTTTAAATGTAGTTTTTGAACAATTATACGGTGAGCTGGACAACCTTCAGGAAGAGCTTAAAGGTAAAGCGGAAGCTTGGTCATCAGTCGCCAAGGCAGAAAACAAGAGCAATTCCAACATCAGCATAAAAAAATCAGAAAACATTTCACAAAATTTAGATTTTGCCGCTCAACAAGAGATTGTGCCCTACACTCCCGCCAAAACAGCGGTTTCAACATCAGTCAATCCAAAACCAAAAACAAGCACTAACGCTAATGCTTTCTCTTTCCCCTCCCAATCGAAGTCTAATCTTGGTATTGAAGAAAATGAGTTTGACTTCTTTGAAGAATTTTGATTTTTGTTCAGCAAATTTTATAGAAAGCTATAATTTTTTGCTTAGTTAGTTTATAATTTTCCTCTCAATGCCTTCAACAATGTGTAGGGCAATCTATTGGGGAGTCGCCAAGTGGTAAGGCAGCTGGTTTTGGTCCAGCCATTCGAGGGTTCGAATCCTTCCTCCCCAGAAAAATTACTTAGAACTACTCTTTAAAAGCACTGACGTGTTGATTCAGTAAAGTTTATGTATTTAAATTTTGCAAATTGTGATGAAGTGCATTAGAAGTTAAATCTCCAGGCTTTACACATATAAATTGCACATGAAATATTACTGGATTTCCATCTCTACTAGAACCCAACTCACCATCATACAAACTACCAGAGCCAGCTTGTCCACCTCTAGACAACCTTGCATTACTCAAAGAAGCAGATCTCAAACCACCACCTCCTCCAAGCATAAAACTGCCTCCTCCTTTGGAGTATCCACGATCATTACCAAAATCAAATGAATTGAATTTTGGAGTTGGATCTGCATAAGGTTCAGCAATAATTATCATCTGTCCTGTTTGTTCTTTTGGCAAAAACAATTTGTCAATTGATGACAAATCTGGAACAGCATCAGCTTTTATGTCAAACAAATTTGGTTGTTTGGGATCGTCAGGATTATAGACCGCTTCCTTAAGATCAAGGCTCATTTTGCCAGCTGTAAGTAATTGATAAGAACTTAAGCGATCTTCTTGAATAGTTAAGAGCTTGTAGTATTTATGACCAAAAATATCTAAATCTATGGTTGGAGTGAATTGAGTTTCAAACTCACCACTGGGAGCAACTGGAAGAAAAGTAACAACCTTCACAACAGGTGTTTTATCTGTTATGGCTTCAATTCTTTGAATAATTGAGCTTAAATTTATTGGTTCATCTAAGATTTGTTGAGATTCCTCCACTCCAGAGCGTCTTCTAATTTCATAGATGCCAAGTGAGCCTTCTTTTTCGTCGCCCCATCTGGAAACATCTCTTACTAAAAGAGGTGCATGGTAGGTATTGCTGCTTCCTTTAAGAATTGAAGCACCTTGGTTATAAGGCTTTAACGAAATTGCTAATGCTGGGGTATTTTTAGCTACTTCTACTTCTATTTTTGGTGAGGAAAACGTTGTTAATAGTGGTTTAATATCTATCCATTTAAGATCTTCAACAGGTACTTTAGGTAAATTATATGCAAGCTCAAGACAATCTATAAAAGTATTAAAACCTGGGATTTTAGCTAAATATTGAGGCCTATATAAGTTTAAAACCTCTGTAAACTGAATTCCAAATTGCTGAATTTGTCTTAAAGCCGCAACTGCTACTTTCGGATCAGTAATCTCTCCTGCTTTTAGTCTTTGCGCCAAATTAACTACATCTTTAATTTGCGAAGGCTTTATAGGCTAGCAGTATCGGGAAGACGTGTAACTTTTCCAATAAAGCGTGTTTGAGGTTCGTTTGATGAATTATAAGGCTTTGCGCCAGTAATTTTGGAGAGCATTTAACTTGGCTAAATAAGGAATGCCAATATGTTAACACGCAATATTGTTGTTTAAACAAATTTCCATTTTATAGCCATCGTAAAAAATAATTAAATCGCTCTAATGTCTTGACTTTCACGCAATCACATTAATACACTTAAAAAGTTGTTAAAACGTATGAAAAATGCCAATTGGAAAAACAAATCCTTTAATTTCAACAATTAATAGAGGCGTCGACAATATTAAATTTGCGACAAACGGTGTAATAAGAAACTTAACCGATCCTACAACCCAGAGACGTAACAGATTTGCAAAAGAATTAAGTCAAGCAGATTTGCTTGGTGGACAACTCTCGCATAATGGCAAATTTACAAAAATTGAGGCTGTTAAACCTAAAAATAATCAAGGTTGGGCATTGAAAAATTTTATAGTAGCAACTCTAGCAGGAGCATCAATTGCTCAAGCACGTACGCACTTCGTAACTGATTGGTCATCCAATCATCTTTCTAGGCTCTCAGACTTACCTACAACAGAACTATCAAGCAGAGGTATTGATGAACAGGCAATTGATATCCTTGCTAAAGGAATAAAAAAATCTGATAATTTTATTAATTACCTAGGAGACAGAGGCTATTTAGATGTACCTCTTATAGATGTACCTTTTATTAGTTCTCCTTTTAAGAATAGGGATTTTTGGCCATTTCATATGTATACTTCTGCTGTAGCATTGATTTTTGGCTCCTTGGGTGCAGCAAAAAGAAATTTAGACAAAACTTCAATTCGTCCTGGAGAACTGTTAAAGGGTTTTCAAAATCCTGGTAGAGGAGTTAAATTGGGAGTTGTAGATGAAACTTCAGCAAAAGCTGGAAAAGCATCTGATTTAAAATCAAAAAGTTTTCAACTTACAGGAAATATTCCTCCAACTATAAAGGTAATACTTCCAGATGGGGACGACTTTTATGCCAGAAAAATACCAGTTGTAGCAGATCCTGATCATGGAACCAGAGTCTCTGATATTTTTGCTGGAGGCGCTTTTAGTGCAACCGAAATGGTTTTTGTTAAACCAAACATTTCTAAAGAAGATTACAAAGCTTTAAGAGAGTTCTTCGAGCTGGGTGAAAAAGATCCTTCTTCAATGACTTTAAAAAGATTGAATGAAGTATCTAAGCCAATATTCAAGCTATTGCGAATGGTGTCAGAAAAGCAATTGACGAAGGAGCTGAAGACATTAATGTATCTTTAGCAGCTGACCAGCCAGGAAAATTGAATATTCAATATCAACGGTTATTTAACTTGTTAGGTCTTTCTGGATTAAAAACACAAGAGCTTTACAATAAATTTAAAGCATGGTCCGATACAGAATATAGAACTTCAAGAGAGTTTCAGACTAAGCAAGAGAAAATTGCTGCAGATAGAGCACGAGCAAAAGAATTTGGAGATGCTTTATCTAATTTATATGCTTCACATGCTAAAGAAGCTGTTGACGAAGTCGGGTTAAGAAGACTTTACGAACCAATGCTTGAAGTTTTAAGGTATGCAGATAAAGTTTCAGAAAGTAATGGAAAAGAAATTTCTGTGCACGTGGCATACGGTAACATGGGCAATTATCAGAATTCAGATGGAATTCATGCTCTAGGAATGGCTAACCTAATTTCTTCATTATCTTCACATTCACGATTACATCTTTATGGCTCTCATCGTGTTGATGGTAAAGGACAAAATATTATAAGTGAGTTTACTTCTGAAGGTAGTTCTCATCCAGAAAGGCTACCAGATGTGTTTGGTAACGGTCAAAATATAGTTCTTACAACACCAAGAAATCACAATCTAATTACATTACTTTATAAATTGTGTATTAACCCTTGGGCTCTAGGTGAATCATTTAAGGAGTTTCATCAAGATATGTATGCTGACGGCACATCATTTGCAGCTCCACATGGTGCAGCTGTGAGTGCAGCGGTCAAATCTTTGTTTAAAGAAAATGGAATTAAATTAACCTCAGAAGCTTACGAAGTGTTATTAGCCAGTTGCGCTGATCCAGTCCGTTTTTCGAAAGAGTATTTAAATAATGTTTTAATTCCTGAAATCACTAAACGCTTGGCCGACAACTTTAATACTACTGAAGATCAGATTACTTCAACAATGATTAAAGCTGAGTTAAAAGAAGAAGCAAAGAGAAGGGGAGGCGCTGGAGCAATAAATGCCCAACGTATGAAGGCTGTCTCAGATGAGATTATTGTATGGGCTAATCAGAATGGGATAACACAAATAGACAAATCAACGATAATTCAATGGCTTAATCAACAAATTACAGCTTAGTTAAAATATCTTTGATTTTTAAAAAACTTTTCCATTTGAATGGGTAGGTTTCAAGCCACTCTCTCAATCTCAAAAGTTCTTATCTTATAAGCTAGTTCCAGAATCTTCAATAAAATTACTTAAATTATCGACTAATACCAAATGTGTGTAATACAATTCTTTGGATAAATAAATTTTATTTTTAATTTATGCGTATATCTCATCTTATTTTTTCAAATAAACAAAATTATCAAAAATATAAGTCTAAGAAAAATTCTAAAAAATTATTTTCTCAGCCTCAAATAGCTACAAAACAAGCGACCTGTAGCTATCCTTTTAGGCCTTCAATTGTCTATCTCAAAGCAATGCAACTTAGTAAACAATATTGTCTTACAATTGATCACCAAGCGCTTGAAGGTGATATATGGCCAGAATACGGCGAAGAAGAGTATCCAATTTATATATCCTGTGGATCATCAAGAAATTTACAAATTTTACCAATTCGTGATCCAGTACTGCTTTTACATAAATATGGAGGAACCTATGGAGAGTTGGGATTTCTTTTAAAACCTTTAGAAGAAGGCCTTTCAGAAGTAGTATTTTCTTATAACAACAAATATGGTGCAAATTTGGTAGATAGATTTGGGTCTCCTATTCAATCGAGGCTTCAGATCCCTGTAATCGCAAGTGATGTAATTACAATTGCCTAAATCAAACGCCTAATTAAATTTATAAGCTTTGCTATAGAATAAAAGAACAAATCTCTGTTGAAGCTACAATCACCAATGACCGAGACTAACCTCCCAGAGATTATTTATCATTACACAAGCTACGAGAGCTTCTACAATATCTTCTCTACTGGCAAGTTGCACTTAGGAAGCCCCTGGAACACCAATGACCCAATGGAGGGAGAGTACCACCATCGAGGACTTAGTAAAGAAAAAAAGCAACGCTACTTTGCATCATTCTCTAAAAAATTTGATTCCAGGCTGATTTGGGATGCTTACGGAGGACTTGGAACCGGAGTCGCTATAGGCTTTAAGACAGATAAGTTAAGAAAAGTCATTGCTGAAGAAAAAAAATATTGGGAAAGTTTTATCCAAAAAAACAAACTGAAGATATCAAAATCGAAACCGGTGATTCTAATCCTTCCATCCGCAAACCTGAAGGAGGGCTGCTCAACGATTTTGGCGAATTATTGATAATGAACTACGATTCAAGCATTCAGGATTGGAGCAAAGCGCCTTTTTATAAGGAAGAAGATGAAATCAAGCTTTTGATTTCAAATTATTGGATTGAATTTAAAAATCTTAAAGAACGTCACACTGTCCCAATGGTTGAAACCAAATTCATTGATGGCAAAATCCGAGACTATATTGCACTCAAAGTTTTTCAAAAAGAATCCTTTTTAGAGACTGTCCCAGAGATAATACTGGGACCAAATTTTAATAACAACAATCAACCAAGTCTAGAGAACTTTTTGCAAATCCAATTTAATTGCTCTTTTGACTACGAGTATCTGAAGCCAAGCCTCAACGAAAAACCTCTTAAACAAAACAGCGAGGACAAGCTCACAATCTTTGTTTCTAGAGGCAACCCAATTTCTATTGACAGATATAAAGATGAAAGTGAAAAATAAAAAGGGATAAAAACCTCGCTGGTATCCATCCCTTTAATTACTGAAAAACGATTGTCTTTTATCTTGAACTAATGCTGAAGAACTAATTCAGACATTCTTGTTCTCTTGTTATCAATTGCATCATCGGTATAACGTTTTAGGTTTTTTGTTAAACCAATGAAGGAAAGCCCTCTGATAAACCATTTAGTTGGATCCCACTGGTAAAAGCGGATTCCATTACGGTAATCAATGGGAAACTCGTGATGGAAATTATGGTAACCCTCTCCACAAGTAAGAATTGCCGTAAACCAATTGTCTCTTGAACTGTGCTTTGACGAATAAGGTTGATTGCCTAAAGTGTGCGTCAAAGAGTTAATCAAGAAAGTAGAATGCGAAGTAAAAACAAGCTTAGTTACACCAGCAAGGATGAAACCACCGAAGGGGTCTCCCCAACTTGCAGCTATAAGAGTTGGTAAAACAAAACCAACAAAAATAGCCAAAGGCACATAATACTGATATTGAAAGTTCACAAGAGGGTCAGCCAAAAGCTCTTTACCTTCTTTGCTATGCTCTTTTTCCGGATCTTTAAATTTGTAAAAAATCCATATTATGTGTGCCCACCAGAAGCCGTTGCTAATGCTATAAGGATCTTTTTCTTTATCATCAACATAACGGTGGTGATTTCTGTGATCTAAAGCCCATTCTAAAATAGGGCCCTGAAAAGCTCCTGCTGAAATGATTACAAAAAACAATCTAACAATCCAAGAAGCTTCGTAAGTTTTATGTGAAAAAAAACGGTGATAACCAGCAGTGATGCTCAAGCCGGTAAGTACAGCCAGAATTGCCGCCAACCAAACTGTGTTTGAATTTGCTGTTGGCCCCATGGCCCAAAGTGGAACACCAATAAGCGCAAGAATGGGTGTTCCAATAAAGAAAATCGTATTTCTCCAATTTATTCTTTTTGCAGGTAAAGTACTGTTATTCATCATTAAGTGGCTCTAAAAAACCAGGATCTCAAAATTATATGATATTAAATTTTCACTATAACTAGACACTTATTTTTTAGATAAATTTATTTTGTAGACTATCCCTATAACCTTATCACTTGAGAAGTTTAATGTCTATTTTTATATATTTAAAAATATTTCAATTGTTTCTTCAACTTAAGCTCTAAAAGAGTCTTTCTGTAAGACAAAAATAGTATCAGTTCAATTCCTTAATGCAAAGGAAATTCAATCAGCTCATCCTCCTTACCAATTTGAAATTTAGAGTTAACGAACTTGGGCTCTGTTTTAGTGTATTTCCCACTATTACCATAGGCTTCCTTCGGAATACCAAGCACTTTATCAAGCTTGGAGTTTTTATTTTCATCGTTGAAAGCTCCGACTGCGTAGGTACCATAGGCAACTGAATCGAAAACAGCACTTAGTTCAGAAGCATTTGCAGGAACTGTTTTTTCCATAAAGGCCTTACCATTAGGGAAATCAGCCTGTTTGTCGGCTGTAAAAAGACCAACTTTTACATTACCTGCATTCTTTTTTACGTTCTTTATTTTAACAGTCACTTGAGCTGCTTCTGCTAAAGAGCACGAACACAAGACAAGAGCAATATATAAAAACAAAAATGGTCTTTTCATTGAACGTTCTTCATATAAGTAATAAACATTCCTAAATATAACAATTGCAAAAGTAATTTTTCTTTATGCAAAAAATATAAAAATTTATCAATCTCTTAAGTATTGCAAAATCTTTCAAAGCCGACAAAGGACACACAACTGAAAGTGTCAAAACTGACTTTGGTCTCTGGTCAATGATAGACATTACCTTCCCTTTATACAAAGACAAATTATCCGGTTACTTTTTGGCCTTACCAATTTTTATCATAATGGTCGAGACATGAATCCATTGGTTCTTCGTGGAGCGTTAATTACCCACTCCACAAAGAAATTAAGTATATGGCTTGGTTATGATACAAGCTTCAATTTAAGGCGAAAAGCAGATTTTAATTAATATAGAATCCTGCCTCAAATCTCTTACAGACAGAGCTTTAAGCTATTTGACCGCTTTGTACTAAATCATCGATTGAGAATTGAAGAACGGATTTTTGATGATATAGAACTGCAATCCGCTTACGTTACTGACTGAAAGCCACCTATGCTTTAGGCAAGAACAAGAAATGGTATTTAGCTAGCAACGAGGAATTGCTTTTTTATGCTAATGAAATCAAAGCTCGGGAAGCTAGTTTTGCCGAATCAGGATCTTTTGCAGGAATTGGTCGGAAACTAACTCCTAATGTTTCACTTGAAGTTGCTTGGCAGCCATCTTTGATTAATTCAGTCAAAGACAAAGACGAGATCTTTAGAAATTACATTGTAAGCTATCTCTCAATTCGCAGATGAAATAGCAAAAGGCGAAATTAGAATAAACACCAATCCAGAAGAAACCTTAAAAGAGAAATCTACTAAAGACACCTCTTTCGATAATCTTGCTTTTCTTTACAGTGATATCGAAAGAGAGGAATAAATTGCCGAATCGTTTATTATGAGCAAAAAATTATCTAGCTTATAAAACCCGATGAAACAACTTAATGTTTATCTTATGTTTGAAGGTAATTGCCAGGAAGCCCTTGAGTTCTACAAAACCTGCTTAAAGGGAGAAGTTGTCTCTAAGCAGACTGTGGGTGAATCACCTATGGAATCACCAGAAGAGTATAAAAACAGAATAATTCATGCCGAATTTAAAGCTGAAGGAATATACTTTATGGCAGCTGACGCCTTCCCCGGGCAAAAGGTAGCATCAGCAAATAATGTTAACTTAAGCATTAATTTAGACGATCCAAAGGAGCAAGAAGAGATTTTTGGCAAGCTATCTGAAGGAGGTACGATTGGAATGCCCCTTCAAGATACCTTCTGGGGAGCACGTTTTGGAATGATTGTTGATAAATATGGTATCCATTGGATGCTAAATTGCCAGAAATGATTGGTATAAACAGCTCAGTTGATAAGACGATTCTGTTCAATAACTAGACATTGAAATAATTATTTAGTGTATGATTGATCTAAAGTATCTAAGTATTATTGAATCTATAGTTATTTGTAATTTGTAATTTGACTTCGGCCTTTTGATCATTGAGATCGTTAGAATTAGAATTGATTTACAGCACCCAAGAAAAGCTTATAGAGCAATTTTGCGTTAAGTTAAGTATTAAGTATTTTCTTAAACTTTTTAACTTTAAAAGTTACTTTATTCCTCCAAATCATTGTGCTAACGCACAAGAAGCTCAAAGAGCTTCATTTCGGTGATCCAATCATCGACAACACAAGTTTCTCAATCCTCAATATTTAAATTAGGAGTTTATTTTTCATGAGTAATAGCAAAGTATATGTTGGCAACTTAACCTACGATATGACCGAAGGAGAGCTTCAAGCGACCTTTGAACAGTGCGGAACAGTTGTTTCCGTAAAAATCATAATGAACAGAGACACAGGAACCAGCAAAGGGTTTGCCTTTGTAGAAATGTCCAACGAAGACGAAGCAAAACAAATAATCGAAAGTTTTAACGGAGCTTATTGCGGTGGACGTCCTTTAAGAGTGACAGAAGCCAGACCAATGGTAGAAAAAAGAAGTAGTTTTACTCCAAATCGCGCCAGCGGTTATTCTAAATGGTAAGCTAAAGCTTCATAATAAATTTGAAGAAACCCACTCAAAATTTTTAAAACCTCTATAAATGAGGATTTTGGGTGGGTTGTTTTTCGCAAACTTTTGAGAAACCCTAAAAAAACTGGAGAATTATACTCCCGAAATTAATCCTTCTTTAAAACTTCTTTTAAAAGCTTCCAGAGCAAAGGAACAATAAAAATGGCAAGAGTAATAACCGATAAAATTGTGTCTGCGGAATGGCTGGTAGATAAATGACAAAAGTCTTTTATAGCTGCAGGAAGCCATGTTAACTCACAGGCAAAGTGCAAAATAAGCTTCAGACCAAGGATTCCAATAACAACATAGGCGCAGGTTTCAAGAAAAGGAAATTTTTCCATTAAATCCATAAAAGTACCGGCCACAAGACGCATGGTAACAATACCTAAAAACACACCAGTACAAATAAGTCCAATTTTATTTGAATAAGCAACTGCTGCAAAAACATTGTCGATAGAAAAGACCAAATCAATGAGTTCAATCATGATTACTGTCGACCAAAACTGGCCCAAAGGAGCCAGAAGTTTTTTTAAGAAATTAGTTTCTACTAAATTCTCTTGAGGAAGCTCTGAATCGTGATTGGCTTTAGAGAAAAAGTAATTCCCGCAAAGCCAGCACAAATAAAGCCCACCCAAAGCCTTAAGCCAAGAGATTTTAATTAAAATGGAAGCAAAAATCAAACAGAGACCACGAAAGAAATAAGCTCCAAAAATTCCGTAACGCAAAGCTTTTTTTTGTTGATCCTTTGGCAAAGTTCTCGCCATAGTGGCAAGAACGGCCGCATTATCAGCCGAAAGAAGTCCTTCAATTAAAATTAGATTTAAAATTATGAAAATTGCTGATTGAAGATTATCGCCAAAGAGATAATGAATGGTTTCCATAATTTTATATTTGTGTGTCCTTAGTATAAACTTTTAGAGCCAATTACTGCGAATTAAAAGTACCCCACTCCTAAAGGGGATGGGAAAAGCAAACATTCTTTTTCTTTCTCCTTATTATTTTATGTGCGCGAGCAGTGTTGCTCTGCAGGGCTTTGCGATAGCGAAGATTAAGAGCTTCATTCTTTGGAATTCTGGGATGGGGGTTCTCTCGACTCGTTCAAAATCCCTGTCTCACTAGTGCTTTCAATCAAAGCATAAAACCCATCCAAAGAGAGAACTGGCACACCTAGTTTTTGAGCCTTCTCAAACTTAGATCCAGGAGATTCCCCGAGAAGTAAATAAGTGGTTTTTTTAGAAATGCTATTTACCACTTTTCCTCCAGAATTTACAATCTCTTCTTCCAGCTTGCTGCGAGGAATCTCAAAGGTTCCAGTTATAACAAAAGACATTCCACTCAACTTTTTATTTGAAGAAGCATTTAGATTTTCGAACTCGGTTTTTACCCCAGCTTCTTTGAGTTTGGTTATCAGTTCGATGGTTTCAGCTTTAGCAAAAAACTTTTTAATTTCTTTAGCGGTTATTTCTCCCACTCCATCAATATTCACCAACTCTTCTTCGGAAGCATTCATCAGCTGATCCAAAGAATGGAATTCAGCAGCGATTAGCCTGGCTGTATTGGTCCCAACGTGACGGATGCCAAAAGCATTA
>JANRMG010000203.1:0-5052 GCA_033761855.1 Candidatus Caenarcanales bacterium | reverse complement strand
AACTAATGCGATTTGTAGTCAACCAACTCATGGTCTAATACACCAAGTAGCCGCAAGAACAGAAGAGGAGGCAAGAAATCCAAGACACAGTATTTTGTACTATTCAACAGCTTCTGAAGATAAAGATGTTGCAGTTTATGTACCAAACAATTTCACAACAGTCATTAGTTAAGGCTTTAAAACCATCTTTACGAGCCACAAATAGCCCTGGGCGTGACTTTCAATACAACATCCACTTGGTGTTCTATCTTAGGATCTTTGATTTTGTCGACTCTAACGTTGGCTTTTTTATGGAATACTAATGCTTTCATACAATTCATCCTAGCGAAAATCCCTTTGGATGGATTGTTTACTTGGTTGTATTGCGGTTATTGAGTTGTTAGAGCAGTTAAGAAGTAAGTTTTAAATATGGGACTTGAGCTGAAGTTTTATTTTTGGCAGCTGCAAATACGAGGTTAGATTTTAAATTCCATTTCAATAAAATTTCAGTGAGCATTTGTAAATGTTGAGTTTTACCAATTTTATTTCCTTTTCCAAACAGGCGGTATTTAATATCTTTTTCGATATTTGTAATATCTTTAATTTGTAATCCTTTTAAACTTTTCACCTCTTCTTCGGTTAACTCAATTTCTCCTAGATGAAGAATAGAATCAACGATAGATTGGTTGACAATTTCGCTTGATTCTAAGCCTGCAAATCTTAATTTAATAATTGCTCTTTGTTTAGGATTAGTCGAAATTGATAAAAGAAATTCCTTTGTTTTTTTTACTAAATCAACATCTCTTTGCCAATCAAGTATTTCCATACTTTCAACAGAATTAGAATCTGCAAGCTCAAAGACAGGGTCTTCTTCTTGAGGGTTATGGCTATTGTTTAATGGCTCATCTAAACTAACAGTATATTTGTGAGTTTTTCTTTTTCGTGACGTATCGTCTGTAGTATATAT
This sequence comes from Candidatus Caenarcanales bacterium, assembly GCA_033761855.1. Classification (GTDB taxonomy): domain Bacteria; phylum Cyanobacteriota; class Vampirovibrionia; order Caenarcaniphilales; family Caenarcanaceae; genus JANRMG01. The sequence goes on along the minus strand of JANRMG010000203.1, from coordinate 4,106 downwards.
TCCACTTTGTTGGTTGTGCTCATTCAGAGCAGAAGAAGCTATTATTTTTGTAATTTTGACTTTGCCAATCATAGTACAAGGTTTTAAATAAAATGCGTCTCCGTGCTCTAGAAAAGTTCTTTTAGATGGATCAAAAACACGAGCAAGTCTCATCGATATATCGGCTGATGCTGATGCAAAAGATACTTGCATTTCACCATCTCTATTTGGAGCATGTCTTCTAATAGAAGAATTAACTAGCTCGGTAAGCATTCCTGATTTTCGATCAAGTAAAGCAGCTATTTTTAATTCTTGCGGAATAATATTCTTTTTAGATAGATGAACAATATAGTCATCATAGTTCATTTGGGCCAATTTTCTAGCTAAAAAATTCTGAAGAGAATATAAACTTTCTCTTAGTGATAATTTTTCTTCTTCGTTAGAATTCAAAGAAGCTTTTTTATATTTTAAAGCTAAATTTTTATATTCTTGAAGTCTTGAATAAGGAAAAGGCAATTTGCTTAACCAGCGCGGCTTAACCTTTGGTTTAGCAATAGAGGTTAAAGGAAAAACTCTATAGTACATTAATTTATAAGCTGTTATTAATAATCTAAATAATATTTTAAAAAAAGCAAACTAATTACAAAGTTAATATTTACTTAACTCTTAAAATATATTAAAACTCTAATAAAAACCCTACCCCGGGCCGGACTTGAACCGGCACGTTGTTACCAACAACGGATTTTAAGTCCGTAGCGTCTACCGATTCCGCCACCGGGGCTTAAAAGCTTTTATATTCTAGCTTAATAAAGTAATTTTTTATGCAAAAAGTTTGAAAAACCTAAAAAAATTAAATTATTATTGGTTAAGTTGCTATCTAACCTGCCCATCACCAAGAATAAGATACTTGTAAGTTGTTAACTCTCTAGGCCCAATCGGCCCGCGTGCATGCATCTTTTGTGTGCTAATCCCAATTTCTGCTCCGAAGCCAAACTCTTCCCCGTCGGTAAAACGAGTGGAGGCATTAACGTAGACGCAGCCTGAATCAACCAGTTGGCAAAACCGTTCGGCTTCTTGCATGTTTTCAGTCACAATACAGTCCGAGTGCCCGGTTGAGTATTTATTAATGTGTCCAATCGCTTCTTCGGTTGAAGATACTGATTTAACCGACAAAATCAAATCAAGATATTCGGTGGACCAATCCTCTTCTTTCGCTTCTTCAAATTTGGAGTTTAATTTTTGGATTTCTGTGTCTGCCTTGATTAAAACGCCAAAGTCAAGCAAGGGTTTAAAAAGTTCTTCTATTTCATTTTTCTTTAAGTGGGACTCGTGGATTAAAACTGTCTCAATTGCGTTGCAGACACCTGGTCTTTGGGTTTTGGCGTTAAAAATAATATTTTTTGCTTTCTCTAGATCAGCGCTTTCAGAGATGTATACGTGGCAGATTCCGCCTCCGGCACCTAAAATTGGAGCTTTAGCGTGAGTTGTAACAAACTTCTTTAGCCCTTCTCCGCCTCGAGGGATGATTAAATCCAGCTTGGGGTGGCTTACCAGTTCCATCGACTGCTCCGAATTTAGCTCTGGGTAGAATTCAATCGTTTCTTCGAGTTGATGTTTTTTTAGTACTTCTTTAATAACTTCTGCTATCGCAGAGTTTGAGAATTTAGTCTGGCGACTACCTTTCAGGATTGCCGAATTTCCAGTTTTAATGCTTAAGCCCACTGTATCAGTTGTAACGTTTGGTCTGGCTTCATAAACCACCAAAATAACGCCGATCGGAACGCGGATTTTTTTTATAGTCAACCCTTTTGGGTTTTGCCATTCAATGGTGTCATCCAAAGGGTCGGCAAGATTAGCGATTTTCCGAAGGCCATTGGTCATGCCTTTCAGTCTGGCTTCGTTTAGGCTTAATCTGTCGGTTAAAGCTTTGCTTAAGTTGTCTTGCGCTGCTACTTCCAAATCTTTTGCATTGGCTGCAATTAGTTCTTTAGCCTTTTCATCAAGTACTTGAGCGATTCCTAAAATAATCTTTTGTCTTTCTTCATGGCTTAAAACCGCTAGTCTGGGCCAATTTGCTTTGACGTTGTCAATTGTCTCATTAATGGTTTTTGCTTTAGCGGTAGTGCTCAAGGTTTTTATTTGGTGAGGTTAAGTATTTTAATTTTACCTGACTTGTGAGATTAGAAGAAGTACCCTTCAACAGGCAGGATTTTCAATAAGACTAAAGAACCCCATCCTAACCTTTGAGAGAGAATGAAGCTCTTAGGTCTTCGCTCTCACAAGGCCCTGCAGAGCAACCCGTGCTCACACACATAAAAGAGGGAAGGAGTAAGTAAAATAACTTTTTCTCCCCACTCCTTAAACAGAGAGGGGTCGGGGGTGAGGTACTCTTTAAGAGGCTATTAAATAGAATGATGTTGTACTTCAAGGATGAATATAGAAAATCCGAGAAGAGAAGCCTGAGTAGATGAGAACTTTAGCCTGCCTTTTGTATATGCTCGGAATGTCAATGAACTCAATTGGCAGATTGCTTAAGGTCTCAACTCTTTGCGTGTTATTTTGGGTTAGGGATTTTGCAAAGGAAAATTATTCAAAACCAAAACCTGGAAAGGTCTCTGTTATAGAGCTTGATGAAATGTTGCACTATGTTGGATCAAAAAAAACAAGCTCTGGCTGTGGAAGGCTGTTGATCGAATTACAAACCGACTTATTGACTGGGAGTGCGGGAATCGTAGTACGAGTACTCTAAAGCGTCTTTGTCAAAGATTGAACCGGTGGGACGTGGCATTGTTTTGCACTGATGGATGGTCATCGTATTCAGAAGTTCTCTCGGCAAGCCAGTTGATTCGGAGCAAAAAAGAGACCGATTGCATTGAAAGAAATAATTGCCAGCAGAGGCATTGGTTTTCGCGATTTCAAAGAAAAAGTATTTATTTTTCAAGATCAAAGGAAATGGTTGATTTGACCATGGCTTTATTTACTAAATTTCACACGGGCAGGCTTTTAGACGAACTTTTTGATACTTTTCGTTTTAAGCTCTCTGCATTTATTCATTCTATTTAATGACCCTGAGTTCTTTATATGCTTTTCATAAGTATATTAAGCAAATAATCCTCATCATTAAATCAGCCATTTTTAATGTTAAAGAGTAAAGCCTAATCTAAAACAATAAGAGCTTAATCATTCAAGGTTTCAATTTCTTAATAAGTAAATGATTTGGAAGCTTTATGAATAAAAAGTTTTTGGCCTTGTTTTTATTATTTTTAGTTGGAACGGCTCAGTCATCAATGGCTCAGTTTTACCCGCAGAGCTATTCTAGACACATAGAAATTAATATTCCAGCCAAAACACTGAGATTAATTCAAGGAAATACAATTTTGCGAGAATACCCTATTTCGGTTGGTAAATCCAAAGAATGGATGACACCAATCGGAAATTTTAACGTTATCGAAAAAACCAAAAATCCTCTTTGGATCAATCCAATCAAAGGTACAAAAATTGGTCCAGGAAAAAACAACCCCTTGGGAACCCGTTGGATTGGCTTTTATAAAAATGCAAAAGGGCAAGCCTTTGGAATCCACGGCACAAACGATCCTTCAAGCATTGGCAAATTTATCTCTCACGGATGTGTAAGGATGAAACCAAGAGATATTGAAGAGGTTTATGATTTTGTTGGAATTGGTACCAGTGTAAATATTGTCTACAATCGTGTTGTTTATAAACAAAATCCTTACGGAGAGCAGGTAATCGTTAACGTTCACCCCGACCCTTATGGATTGCAACCTATTGATGAAGATGAATAAAATTTAAGCATTAATCAAAAGCTGCCTGCGGCCTTTGTTTGATCCATTTCCTAAATCTTTTCTTCCGCGAGTCCTCATATTTTCCGAAGGAGTCATTTGCCACGGATCAGACCAAAAGGAATCTTTGCCTGTAATTAAGCCTTCTAAATACTGTCTACCTTGCGAACGTCTGTCAACTTCAGCCTGATCTACAAAGACAAGCTCTGGGTTTTGTTGGTTTTGCTGCTGGTCTTGCTGCTGGTCTTGAGGCTGACCTTCATCACCCATATAGAAGCTTCCGCCTCCGTCAGGCATCTGGCCGCCCATACCGCCCATCTGTACGCC
>JANRMG010000202.1:0-5525 GCA_033761855.1 Candidatus Caenarcanales bacterium | reverse complement strand
GAATATTTTAATCCCATTTACGAAATAATCCCCCAACTTAACCTTAAAAGCTAAAGAACAAAATGGTGGCGCCCCCTTTATTAAAGGGGGCCGACAATCAAACAGTGATTTCACGGATTGGTTTTATTCGAGGGGGGATTATTCTTCAAAAAACATTTAACAAAAGATCAGTCAAATGAATAAACAATTAGAAAAGAGTTTCTTTTTTATGCAAATATCTGGAAAATTAAACTTGCGTAGTTATGTACAAAATTTCCAAATTTTAAGGAAACTAATGTTGAAAAACAAAAATTTAAAAAACTTGCTTTTAAGTTTCATCTTCGTGATGGCTGCAAGCGTTATTTCGGGCGGTTGTGGAATGACCGTAAGTGCCGATGATGCCGGTAAAAGAGCTCAAGAATATCTAACCAAGCATATTCTTAAGGATGGAGTGAAATCCGAAATTTCACAAGTTAAAGATGAAAATGGTTTCTATACCGTTGCTCTTAAGGTTGTGAAGGACGGAGAACAAGTTGACAAAGTTAAAGTTTATGTAACCAAAGATGGCGAGAATCTCTCTCTTGGTCCAATCTTTAATATGAAGACTGCTCCTCCAACCGCAGAACAAGCTCAAGAAGAAAAACTCAAAGATATTCCTAAAAAAGACAAACCAAGCATAGAACTCTTTGTTATGAGCGGATGCCCTTTTGGTTTGCAAGCTGAAGCTGGATTCCTTCCTGTAATGAAGCTCTTGGGAGACAAAGTCGACTTTACACCAAGATATGTAATTTTTTCCAACTACCAAGGCGGCGGCCCAGAATATTGTTTAGATAAAGAAAACAAATTCTGTTCGATGCATGGTGTTGTGGAAGCTCAGGAAGATGTTAGACAAATCTGCATTTGGAATGAACAAAAACCCAAATGGTGGGATTACATCGAGAAGTTTAATAAAGATTGCCAAATCGACAGTAAAACCACAGAGTGTTCCAAAAAGGTTGCATCGGCCGTCGGAGTGGATTTTGCCAAGGTTGAATCTTGTGTAAAATCTAAAGGAAACGCACTTCTTGCAACCGAAGTTGAGAGAAACAAAAAATTTGATGTTGCTGGTTCTCCAACCATCATAATCAACGACACTCTCTATGAAGGCGGACGTTCACCAAATAATATCTTGACTGCAATCTGTAATGGTTTTAATACTAAACCTGCAGAATGTAACCAAAAGATTGCTGGTGGTGATGAAGCCCAGGCTGCTCAAGGCGGTTGCGGAACCTAAGATAGCTATTTTTCTATTCTTCTTAAAAAGCCCGGTGATTTTTTCGTCGGGCTTTTTGTTTTTAAGGAGCTAAATTTTTTGCAAACAATCAAAGCTCTTAAAACGCTCTGGGGAAGACAAGATTCCCAACTAATTCCAAAAATAAGAAGTGTTATTAATAATGTGCTTTAATTGCAAACAAATGATTTTTTCCTTTATACAAATTTTCCTTCTTTCGGTGGGCGTTGCCATGGATGCCTTTGCTGTCTCGATTGAAAGAGGAATCTCGGTTTTTAAAATACAAATAAAACAAGCTTTATTAATTGCTCTTTTGTTTGGACTCTTTCAGAGCTTGATGCCTCTCTTGGGCATACAACTTGCCAAGACTTTTCAAGGTTATGTTGAGTCTTATGACCATTGGATTGCCTTCGGACTTTTGGTTTTAATAGGCGGCAAAATGATCCGTGAATCCTTTGAAACAAAGGAAGAATCCCAGCAAGACAACGATTTGAGGATTGGACATTTGTTAATTTTGGCATTAGCAATAAGCATAGATTCTTTAGCAGTAGGAATTAGCCTCGTTTATCTTAAGCTTCCCTTGGGGCTTACGGTTGTTTGTATGGGGCTGGTGACTTTTGCTTTATCTTTGACTGGCGTTTTAATTGGTAAAAAACTTACTTCTAATCTTGGCCACAAAGCCGAGCTGGTGGGCGGATTAGTGTTGATTGGAATTGGAATTAAGATTTTGGTTGAGCATATTTGGTTTTGAGTAGTCTATAAGTGCTTTTTAGTTATCGTCGCGGGTTGTTTGGATGGGTTAAATAGTTTCTTTAGATAAATTGAAACCAACTATTGAACCAACAGATTTATTACCGTGCATTTTCATTTCATTAAGGGCTTGCATGATTGAATCCTGGTTTATAGAAATATTGTGAGATGAAAAGTCATTTTTTTCAAAAGAAAATTGAATTGAACGTTTTACTAGTTCCTTAAGGAATGCCTGCGAAACTGAACCAACTTTTTGAGAAATGAAGTCTAAGTCACAATCTTCAAGTTTATAATCAGTAAAATAAGATTCTAGATATTTTTTTCTCAGAAATGAACTAGGTAGATCAAATAATATGCACTGATTTATTCGTCCTGGTCTATTTTTTATTGCCTGTTCTAATCTTTCAATATCGTTCGTAGTAAGAACAAAAATCAATTCTTGATCTTTATTAAATCCATCTAGTTCATCCATAAATTCACCTAATGAGGTTGAATAAAGATTTATTTCTCTTGAAGTAAAGATTAAATCTACATCTTCAATAATTAAAATGGCAGGTTCCAAAGATCTTGCAATAGAAATAATCGATTTTAATTTGTGTAGATTATGACCAGTGATATAGATTTTCGTTATATCTTTAAGCTGGCTTAGCAAATACTTACAAGTATAGGTTTTTCCTGTTCCTGGAGGCCCATGGAATAGAATTCCTTGCTGTCCCCTTAATCCAATTTCTTTAAGTTTCGGGTAATGATTATGAAAATCAATAATATTTCTTTGAAGAATATTTTTAATTTTTTCTTCAATAACAATGTCAGGTTCTTCAATATGAAAGGGTTCTGAAAAACGTACTCTTACAATTTCTTTTTTATATTCATAACCATCCTCATCAGATACACTATCTAAAAACTCAAAAGAAAAAAGTTTGTTTTTATAAACGGAATTATGTTTTGCCAAATTGTTGATTTCTTCAATAATTTGTTGATGATATTTAGACTCTACACAAGCTGTTTCTAGACAGCAAATATCATTAAATTCGTTGTATCTTAATCGAACTATAAATTCTGTGCGATTACTATCGTAAAGTACCCAGAAGTTGTCAATTGGATGATAAGTAACTTTTGAATAATCTATATTCCAATCTTTATTGCTTGCTTTGTTAATTAACGCATCTTTAGTTTGGTAAAAACTGTCAAATAATACTTCATTTAAGTTGACTGGATGAGCGGAATCAATATATCTTAAAGAGAAATTATTGTATTGTTGTAAAAATAAATTTATTGATAAATAAAGATCCGGAAATCTAAAACCTTTAAATGTTTTTTTTGCAATAAAAAATTCTTTTGGATTATCTCCTGAAAATAAAATCTCATCGCTGATCCGTTTTTTATTAGTTTTAGAGTAATGAAACATAGTCATTATTCCAATAAAAAAGAATAAAACGAATCCAGGAACTAAAATATTTGAATCTTCAATCAACTTTAAGTTTAGTGTTTGAAAAATATCATTATAGTTTACTTAAAATTTTCAACAATATTTAACTAAAGAATTTTTTTAATTTAATTGCTATTTATAATCTCAGGATAGTGATCCGATTTGGTGGAGCTAACCGGATTCGAACCGGTGACCTCTTCAATGCCATTGAAGCGCGCTACCAACTGCGCTATAGCCCCGCAAAAGAAAAAGCAACCACAAACAAATTTATAAAAAACAGTTGTTATTGCAGAAAAGTTATATTACCAAAAATTCCAAGACTAAGCTCCTAAAACCAAGCATTTTTATTTCTCTAATTTGTTTTTCATCGATTTTGCTTTTGTTAACTTTAAGTGAACCCTATTTACCTCAATATCGAGTTTCCGCTTTACATCAGTTTTACACTGCACCAACTTTATGCTTACACCTTTGCAACTTTCAGCTTGCCGATTAAGAGCTAGGATGAAATAAGGTAATCAATATATTCAGGAGTTTAATTATGCCTAATGAAAACAAAGGATTTGCTTCGATGACAGAAGAACAAAGAAGCGAAATTGCCCGTAAAGGTGGCCAAGCCTCTCATGGTGGGGGAAGAAGTAAAACTAGCATAAAAACCAGTTCTGCTTCAGAGGCTAAAGAGAGTCCCAGTAAGGGTTCAAATTCTTCCTCAAAAGAAGAAATTCCTCACAAACATATTCAACAATCTAGCACAAAAGGCTCTCACAAAGATGAAGGGAAATCTTAATGGCAACCTCAAACAAAAAAGCAAAAAGAGAAGTTAGTAAAAGTAAAATGTCTGACAAAAGTCTGCAAGCTAAATTACAAAACTAGTTATTCTTTAGCTTTACTTTCTGGCTAAGTAAAGAAAAGCAGGTGAATTGACTATTTTCACTTGCTTTTTTTATGGCTTTAAAAAAGCGCTTTTAGAAACTTGAGTAATAAATTAATTGACAACAAAGGTTTAAAGGAGTAATATTAAGTACTTGTCTCGCGGGATGGAGCAGCTTGGTAGCTCGTCGGGCTCATAACCCGAAGGTCGGAGGTTCAAATCCTCCTCCCGCAATACTTTAAAGAACTTTTGTAAGATAACATCGTAAATTCATTCTTGACGCAGCTGCTGAATAGATTGAATTTTCAGAAATTGCAGCATACTTTTTAGCCATAAAAAAGCTTCTGGCTGCCGTGGATTGAAATCCTTCAGCCATGAAGCTTAAGCCTTCAATCCATAAATCAAGTGCATCTCTCTTTGAACGAGATTCATTACTTAAAATATTTATTCTAAGCTTCATTTCTTCAATAAGCTTTCTTTCAGAACTACCATTTTCATCTGACAATGAATTCACAAGTTCCTGAAATCTCTCAGCAAAAGTTTGATTAGAGAGATTACCATGTTGAATTGCTAATAAACCAGCAGAACTGGTATTAATAAGGTCATTTTTTTCTTGGAATATTTGATCTGTTAAACCAAACGGATTAATAAATTCTGGTTTAATTGTTAATGCAAAAGTAATTGGCTCCGAATCTATTGGGAAAAATCTTACTCGATCTCCAATTGCTAATTTTGGTAATTGTGTTTGAGAAAAAGTCTGAAACTTTTCACTTGAATCCAAAGAAACTTGAACCCTGTCCTTGTTTTTTGAAGCTGGAACATGTTCAATTTGCATATAAGGAGCTCTATCGGTTCCCATTAAAATGGCAGTAATTTGTTCTCCAGAAATTCCCGAATCTCCTTTTAAACCCTCTAAGACAGGTATGTAATAATCCCCTTTTTTTCTTCTGCCTAATGTGTAAAGGCTTCCAGGCTTTAGTAAATGACTTTCATTACTTAAACTCAATTTAAATTGTTGAACTTCTCCACTGTAGTTAGGTGCTTCAGGTGAAATAAATGTTCCATCGGAGCTGTCAGTGGTACTGGAATGCAAAGTTTTTTTTCTTGAATTATATGTTATTTGATGAGGATTTACTGTTCGCAGACTTTGTCCAATAATCATAATAAAGTACAGTATGAAAACTAATTTATACATAATATCAAGCTAAACTGTTTCCTTCGGTGAAGTA
>JANRMG010000201.1:0-1845 GCA_033761855.1 Candidatus Caenarcanales bacterium | reverse complement strand
GGAAGTTTTGCCAAGTCCCATCAGGTAAGGGGAGTGTCAGAATAAAATCGGAGTTTTTGGCTTGATAGCTATCTCCTTTTGGAATGGAGGAAAAAGCTCCTATAAAACTGTCAAAATCAAGACTAACCAAACGGTATTTTTCCGGAAAAATGCGTCTATTTTCAGCAGATTGAATACTTTTTTCATGAATATTTTGCCAAAACTGATGGTTTTGAGCAATAGCAATATTACTGGCTAAACAAAGATATAAAGCTATAGACAGGCTTAAGGAAGTAATCTTAGGCATATTGAGAAAAAGAAAAGCTATGGAATTGATTAAAAAGTAGATACAAAAATAAATAAGTTATGCCTCAATTTAGAGATATAAGGAGGTATCTTAGAAAAAAAAGCATTTCTTTCACAGAAGTTTGGCAAAAACCCAATTTTATGCTAACTTCGCACTTCAATTTTAAAACTGCTTCCAAATCATCAATCTTTATATCCTAAGGAAATGGCTAGAGTGTGTCAATTAACCGGAAAACGAGCGCAAGTCGGCAATAACGTTTCTCACGCAAATAACAGAACGAAAAGAAAGTTTTGCCCTAATTTGCAGAGAAAAAGATTTTTCCTCGAAAGCGAACAGCGTTGGATAACGCTTAAAGTGGCTACTTCGGCTATTCGTGATATCAATAAAAACGGTATCGAAGCTGTCATCAAAAAAGCTGTAAAAAAAGGAATTTTGTAATTACCTCAAAAGAGCTGAAAAGCCTGAAAATCAATTTGATTTTCAGGCTTTTCACTTTTTATTTAAAGTATTCTACTTTGGAGAGGATTTAAGGCTAACTAAAATGGGTCTCTCAAAACCAATTCTGTAATAAACATCTGCCCATGTCTTTGAAGAAACAATAAAACACGCCTTCCGGGTTTTTTATTCAGCATTTTGTAAAGCTCACTCAATTTATGCTTGCTTGCAAGCTCATCATCAATAGAAATTATCTTATCTCCTCTTTGTAATCCCATCTCCTCCGCAGGAGAGTTAGCGCGTACACTGCCTATTACATATTCCCTAAAATCATTGCCCTCCGCAGTAAGTTCTATTCCACTGGTATTGAACTCGAAAGGTTCTTTGAACTTTCGATTAGGAGTAAGCAACAACCGCTGATGCGGATAATCAAAAACTAAGTGAAATCGCTGCAGTACACCACAACCCACGTTTCCATGCCGTTGATTGAGTCCTTTGATAAACTTGAGTGAGTTAGAATCCGGAAAAGAAGTAATCACCTTTTGTAATTCAAAAGAACCCAATTTGAATTTCTCAATTCTACCTACTGCTCCTTCTACTGCTCCATTGAGCGTCATACCTAACAGAGAGGCAATGCTTTTAGAAGGCACTTGAATATCAGGGTGAGTCCCTCTATCCAAAGAAAGCGAATGACCAGCACCTGTATCCAGAATCAATTTGATAGGCGTAGGAGTGGAGTTGATACTTGCTTCTTGAATGATAGCCTCTGCCTGAATATAAGGTTTCATTTCCTCAATACTGAGCGGAAATTGTTCGGTCTGTTTCTTGAACTTTGTAGTATAATGGTCAGGTTGATAGAAAGTAACACTTCGAGCCAAATAATTGATTTTGATAATAAATCGGCTGAATAAATCATAGCCAATCAATCCGTGTACTTTCACCCCTGCATAACTCGATAAGTGCAGCACATCTTCTTCCAATACAATGATATTGTGAGCTTTAGCTTCTATACCCTGCATTCGAAGCGATTTTGCTTGCACAATGCAGCCGTGTAACTCACTCCCTGTGCCTGCTCCAGCTACTTTGACACGCCGAATACATTTCAGCCCTAATTTGTCTGTCAA
>JANRMG010000200.1:0-4893 GCA_033761855.1 Candidatus Caenarcanales bacterium | reverse complement strand
AGGGGCTTACAGCCAGCCCCTTGCATCCCCGCTCCCAGGTAGCGACGACCCGAACCCTCTATTTTCTGGAGGTGCACCCGCCCAATGCGCCTTCCAGAATCAGGATTCTTAACGGCGCATTTTGTCGATTTGAGCCACTTCTTTAATATGTCAAACACACACCATTAGTTAATACTTGAATGAAAAGTCAAATAAAGTTATACTAGTTTAAACTGGTTTAATTTGTAAAAAATTCTAGATTTTATGGAAAAACAACATGAGACTATTGGTTCTTTTGAGGCAAAGACTCATTTTTCTCGTCTGATTGAACAAGTAGAGAATGGTGAAGTTGAAGAATTTATAATTACAAAGTATGGAAAAGCAGTTGCTCGTCTGATACCTGCTGACTGTAGAGGAACTGCCAGTATTAACGAGGCAATTGAAGGGCTTAAACGGTTATCTGAAAAACAGTCGCTTGGAGAAGTTGACTGGAAGGAACTAAGAGACGAGGGACGGAGAACCCATGGTTTCTAATCAGAATTCTGATTTTGTTTTAGATGCTTCTGCAGCCTTGGCTTGGTGCTTTAAAGATGAAGCTTCTGGGGCTGCATGGAGTTTATTAGATCGAATGAAACAAGGAGCTAAAGCTTATGTTCCCAATTTGTGGTGGTTAGAAGTTGCCAATGTTTTATTAATGGCCCAAAGACGGAATCGGATTTCACAAACTAATTTAAATATTTTGTTTGATTTTTTAAGCACCTTGCGCATTGAAACTGACAATGAAAGAGGTATGAAAGTTGCTCACGATAGTATTTTGCTTGCTCGAGAAGAATCTTTAAGCGCTTATGATGCAACATATTTGGTACTTGCAAAAAAGAAAAGTCTGCCGTTAGCTACCAAAGACAGAGCTCTGTTAAAGGCTGCTAAAAATATTAGTGTCGATTTAATTGAAGTTTGATTAAAAACTTTCAATGCGAGACAACCATAAGGGATTCGCTGATTGAGCGATGACATTGAGCGTTAAATCCCTCCTCCTGAAGCTTTTGCAAAAGACTGATGGCTTGGTATTCGTTAGGTGCAATGGTAAAAACGGTAGGCCCAGAGCCAGAGACTAAACTGTAATAACCTTTGGAATCAATAGCGGTTTTGGCTTTATCTACCCAGTAGTTAAGCGTAACAGCACTTTCTTCAAGGGAATTAAACATTTGTTTAGAAGCATCCTGACCCTGAGTAATAAGTAATTGTACAAATTTTTCTATACTAACTTTATTTGGTAAATTGCTGACTAAGCTCAATTTATCGAAAGTCTCATAGACTTCTTTGGTAGCTAAAGTAATATCACTGGGCGGAAGAATCAGTATAAAAATCAAATCTGAAGTTTCAGTAATGCGGGTAAGCTGATCCCCTCGTCCGGTTCCAAGCATACAACCTCCAAGTAAAGAAAATGGCACGTCGGAGCCGAGCTCTCGAGCGAGGCTTAGCAAAACCTCTTGTTTGAATGGTTCATTGAGAAGGTAATTTAAAGCATAAAGTGTTGCAGCGGCGTTTCCACTTCCTCCGGCGAGACCTGCTGCGATTGGGATTCTTTTGGTTAATTTAACCGTCAAATGGAAGCTATCATCTTTGAGGGTACGAAAAAAAAGTTTGGCAGCCCGATAAATTAAATTGGACTTTGGATCTTGCAACAAATGGCTTTGTTCGGATTCTTCTATAATAATTTTTATTTCTTGCTTTTCTTTGTCAGGTTCGGCTGAGAGAATAAACTCCAATTTATCGTAAAGGTCTATGCTTTGGAAAACCGTTTCTAGAGCATGGTAACCGTCAATTTGTTTTTCACCAACGTTCAGATAAAGATTTAATTTGGCCGATGAGTAGACCGTGAGCTTCTTGTGCATTGAAAACATTTTTTATTATGCTATCAGTTGATTATAAATGAATATAGTCTAGAGGTTGATCACAAATAAATACTCTAGCTGAATATAAACGTTCTAAGGTTTCATTTGCATTGTCTAAAGTCAATGATGTTGAAGGATCATTTATAGAATCGATCAATTCAGTAAGTTCATTTATGAGTGCAGAGGAAGCTGGAAAATGCTTTTCAATGACTGTGAATATATCGAGATATTTTCCCAGAACTGATAAAAGTCTTTGTTTTTCAGTGGATGAAATTAGCCTGTAGACTTTAGTGCCTTTAGGAGCACCTTTTGTTGGAGAGATATATTCCATGGGTTCATTAGAGAATACTCTACTCGGGGAAAAATCTTTAATAACTTCATTTGCTTCATTTACAGTAATTGGTAATAAAGAATCGTCGTTTACAACATCTATCAATTCAGTGAGTTCATTTATTAGTTGAGAGGAAGTTAGAAAATGGCCTTTTATGTTTGTATATATATCGAGATATCTTCTCAGAACTGATAGAAGTCTTTGTTTTTCATCGGATGAAATTTCTCTGTAGACTTTAACGCTTTCAAGAGTTTTTTTTGCTGATTGTATTAATTCCAATCCATCTTGTTCAGACAAAATAAATAAAGGTTTGCGAATATCATCGATTATTTCTCTGAATTGATCTGTTATTTTTTGGAGTACATACTTACTTTCTTCTATCATGATATTATCAGCCAAATTTTCTATTTCTTTTAAATAAGACTCAAGAAAATTAGCCAGACATTGCTTGTCTGCTGAATTTATTAATTTAGGTTCTTCACATAAGGGATTTTGCAAAAAGAAATTTATTCTATAAATAACCTTTTGAATTTGAACCTTCGCATTTCTGTTAGATATGTAGTGGTCTTGAGCTATAACTTGAAGACATTTATTTAAGATCCAATCAAAGTAATTTAACCTGTCCAACTCTTTAATAGTGCGATTCAAAGTACTTGTTAAAATCTCTCTTTGTGGATTATTTACTGCCCTTTTGACTGACTGGTTAAGATTAGGAAAAAAACCTAAAGAATCTTTCTTTCTTTGCTTAACAGCACAGATGATTTCAAAAATTGACGTTAGTCTACTAGTTCTAGGAAAACTTATATTCAACTTTTATATAATTTTAATTAACTTATAAATAGTATTATCGTATTAATTCAGTGAGCATATTCGTTAGATATTGGCAAGAATTCATTACTAATTTGTAATAAAATTAAGAATAATTTGACTGAATCAGTTTTTTATCTCTTTTTTAGTTAAGTATTTGAACTCAAATTTTTACTTTTTTCTTTTACCCAGCCCTTTTTAACTCTAAGTTCGTTCCTTGCAATAATTAGACTGTCTTTATCGTATACATCTTCGGCAACTACTGTTCCGGCAGCTACCATGCAGCCATCTGCAATTTTTACAGGGGCAACTAAAACACTGTTGCTCCCAACCTTAACGCCTTTACCAATAATTGTTTTGCCTTTCTCTCCGGTGATAGCATTGTAGTTTGCGGTTATAGTGCCGGCTCCAATGTTTACTTCCTCGTTAATTTCAGCGTCGCCAATGTAGCTCAAATGTGGAACTTTGCTTCCAGAGGCAATAGTAGTGTTTTTAATCTCAACAAAATCACCAACGGAAGCTTCGTCCAGCAGTTTTGTTCCTGGTCTTAAATTGGCAAAAGGCCCAACCGAACAATTATTTCCTATTTTGGCTTCAAGAAGGTGTGAGTATTTTATGCTTGAATTGTTTCCAACTTTTGAATCTTGAAGGAATGAATTCGGTCCAACCGTACAATTAGAGCCGATTTCAGTATTGCCTAAAATAATACAATTAGGATAAACAATGGTATCTTGCCCAATAACAGCCTCCGGAGCGACGAGAGTTGAATTTGGGTTTACAAAAGTAACGCCTTCGGATTGAAGTTCTTTAATCCTTCTTTGGCTCATCTGTTCAATTGCTTCAGCTAAATCGGCTCGATTATTAATTCCTAAAACCTCGCTGGAATCTTCGGCACAGAGAGCTGTTACAGTATGTCCTGCTTGGTTAGCCCATTCAATCATGTCTGTTAAATAGTATTCTTTTTGTTGATTGTTGTTCTTTAAAGATTTGAGCCCCTGAAGAACTTCTTCAATGGGAAGATCAAAGTAATAAACGCCCGCGTTAATCTCTTTAATCACTTTTTGGCTTTCAGAGGCGTCTTTCTCTTCAACAATTGCTTTTACTTTTTGTCCGTCACGAATAATTCGGCCATAGTCATTTGGGTTATTAATTTGGGTTGTTAAAAGTCCGATCTTGGCTTTATTTGTCTTTGTTGATTCAATGAGCTTTTCTAAAGTTTGTGAAGTTAAAAGAGGGGTATCAACACAAGTAACTAAAATACCTTGTAGTTTTTCTGGAGACTTTTGATATATCCCTTCAAGAGCCGTGAGTAAAGCATGACCTGTTCCCAATTGCTCTTTTTGTTCTACAAAATCTTCTTTGTTCTTTAGCTCTGCCCTTACTTCATTGAGCTGATGGCCCAGAACATAAATGGTTTTTGCCGGGTTGAGCTTTTCGAGAGCTTGAGAAACCCGCTGAATAATTTTTTTACCAAGCAAATCATGCAGGGCTTTGTGTTTTGATGACTTAAAGCGGGTGCTTTTCCCGGCGGCTAAAACGACAATAATCATGGATTTTATTTTACCGGAGTTGCCAACATTTTAAGCTTTCTCTCTACTTGCAAAACTGCTGAAGCAAAAAACTACTTATCTAAAAAACCCGAGATAATTGGAGCCAACTCTTCGGTTTCAAGCAAAAAGGCATCGTGACCGTAAAAAGAGTTAATTTCGCAGTAAGTCACAGATAAACCTGAGAATTGAAGAGCTTTTACAGTTTCCAAAGATTGATAACTCGGATAAAGCCAGTCAGAACTAAAAGAGGTAATTAAGAATTTTGTATTTTTATCATAAACATTTTTGTCTAAAGCTGACTGGAGCTTTTCGCCACTATAATCAAAGTAAT
>JANRMG010000199.1:0-2454 GCA_033761855.1 Candidatus Caenarcanales bacterium | reverse complement strand
TGACCATGAAATGATAAAGAGTATTTAGTTGCAGTGGTTTAGGAAGACTGTAGGTAAAAACTATCTGCCACAAGAATATCTTTGATTGCTCGATTGATCGTATGAATTATACTCATTATCGTAGCTAGAGTTTTCGTTTCTAGCTGAATGGAAGGTTGATTTAACTTCATTAACGCCCATAGAAACTCCATCACCGATAGCGTGGAAAGCTTTTTTAATGAGCCTTACTGGACTAAATCTTCCAGGGCAAGCCTCAGTCGACATAGAAAGTCCGCTTGAAATCAATAAAGTAAAACCCAACAATGCAACTAATTTTTGATTATTCTTCATATCTAACCCCTTAATTATCTTATTTTTCTTCATGCTCTATGATTCGGTTGCTTGAAGTAAAATTGGAGTATTAGTCCATTCAGTCTAGGCTTATCTCTCATGCAGTTTGGGATAACCCAAATGGGGGAGAAAAGCAAGAGTAGAAAAAGTAAAAGAGACAATAATTTAGTACGAAAATCTATGGCAAAACAATATCTTCCAGAGGCAGTAGCTGAGCTTTGTACTAAGGCAAAAATTGAACTTGTAACTTACGTACCAGGCTTTGGAGCCAACGAAGTTTTTGCCGCCATAAATGAACGCTACCAGCAAGAATCACAAAGGGTTTTCCCTATTTCCTTTCACGAAGAGGTTGCCTTTACCATCGCTCACGGGGCGGCGCTGCTTGGCTCCCGTTCTTGTTGTGTAATAAAAACACATGGCTTTGAAAAAGCAGCCAACAGTATTATTCATTCTTTGTATTCGGGCACTAATGCAGCCTTGGTAACTTTTTTGTTCGAAGACACTGAGGGCAGTCACTCCGACAACATTTTAGAAATAGAACCCATCGTTAAAGGTGCCAAAGTTCCCTATTTAAGGTCATCGGCCAAGACCATAGCTAAAGATTTTTGTTTTGCTATTACAGAATCTGAGCGCTTGAAGCTTCCTTTCATCATAATTATCAACGCCGATCAGGTTGCTTTAGAGAGCTCTTTGGAAGGACTCAAAGACCTTCCGCCAAACCCGAACGAGTACAAAAGAGACATTTATGACCATGTGGTTTGCCCATTCACAGCTGAATTTCAATGGAAGGTTTTACAAGCCAAACTGGGAGACAAGAATTGGAAAGAGCTAGAAAAACCTAACAAAAGCCTCAACCCACAAGCACTTTCGGTGGTACAGCGCGGTTGGGTAGAAAAATACGAGACTTTTTTTAAAGTATTCCAAAAACACCGAGGAGACCTCGTTACCGGTGATGCGAGCACAGCGAGTAGCTTTGCCTTGCCGCCATTCAACTGCATAGACATTGTTACTTATTTTGGGGGCAGCCTCCCCTTGGCGATTGGCGCTAATTTAGTAAAAAAAGACAATGAAACAATTTGGGCCGTGAGCGGGGACTTTGCGTTTTTGGCCGCAGGACACTTGGGACTGATTGAGGCTTTGCAAAGAAATATTCCGCTAAAATTAATTATCTTTAGCAACCAACAAGCCGGAGCCACAGGAGGACAGAGGATTCCAAAAAATGTTTTGAAGACAATTTTGGCTGGTTACAAAGACTATATTAAAGAATTAAACGATTTGCAAAATGAATCGGCAATCGGAGAAGCGCTTTTAGAGGCACAAAACAGCCAAGAGATAAGAATATTACTTTTGAATTATGGAGACAGCTAATGCCACAAACTCCTGAACAAAACACTAAAACTGTCATTATCCACGGCTGGAGCGATTGCTCTGATTCTTTTAAGAAATTAAAACAATATTTAATCAAGAACGGCTTTGAGAGCCAAACAATTTATTATGCCGATTACGAATCCCGCGAAGACAATATTACCTTTAATGATGTGGTTGACGGTCTCAACGATGAATTTATAAAAAATGGATTCATCGATGCAAAAGGGAATAAATTGGTTGATTTGAATGTAATTGTGCATTCTACCGGCGGATTGGTGATTAGGAACTGGATTTGCCGTTACTATAAAGAACTTGGCAAGATTGAGGACTGCCCGGTAAAAAAACTATTAATGCTTGCCCCTGCCAACTTTGGCTCTCCATTAGCGCACCGAGGGAAGTCCTTTTTGGGTGGAATTTTTCGAGGTCGCTGGAAGGTTGGAGATTTTTTAGAACTCGGTCGCAAGCTCTTAGATGGTCTTGAGTTAGGCAGTCCATACCAATGGAAGCTCTCGAACAGCGACTTACTACACACAAATTCTTATTTCAATTCTAAGCAAATTCAAACTACCATCCTCGTTGGAATCCAAGATTATCAAGGAATTATGGGCTGGATTAATAAACCGGGTACTGATGGAACGGTTGTTATAGCCGGAACTCCCATTAACACTGCAAAAGTTTGCATTGATTTTTCGGGTTGCGGTGAAAAAGACTTTGAGAGCGGTAAATGTCTTAATTTTAAATGGAGCGGTTCACAAC
>JANRMG010000198.1:0-5276 GCA_033761855.1 Candidatus Caenarcanales bacterium | reverse complement strand
CTGGATAAGCTAATCTACAAATTGTTTAAAACTTATTCTCTCAAAGGGATCTAGACCCTTCATAATTACAGTTGTAATTTTTAAGATAAAATCAGTAATACGAATTTTGTCTTTTTTTTATTTTAATAAAATTTTTTAATTCAGCTTATTCAACTAGAAAATCTTTAGCCAAACCATTTGGTTTCTGGCAAAAACTGCAGGGGATTGGTTATATAACTGAACAAAAATTGTGCGATTTCGATGGACGATTTCAAGTTCATCATAAACGGAATGGTAACCAGCTGTTAATTAAGACAAGTAAAAGAAACAGAGCAATAATGAAGACCATTTATGATTATTTAAAAGACAGCGGAAAACTGACAGGCCATAGAAAAAAAGATGCCGAAAATGTTCATATGATTTTTGTAAAACTTACTGGAGAACTCCCAACAGCTGAATTTAAACTAAATACAAACTTTTCTGGTAGAAAACAAACACAAGAATATCAAGCTGATTCGAATGATGTAAATTCAATTTTGGTGTCACTAAAAGAAAAACTTCAAAAAGAATGGAATGTTGAAGTTGAGTCTGTTTTGAGTAGTAGCCTTTCAAGAAGAGACCGTACAACGAACCAAAATGTAATTAACGAACATGTTGGAGTTATGGGACAAATTGCCAACAGATTAGGAATCAACTGGTACTCTTTTTTCTAAAATAATTGAATTAAATAAACATTTTCCAAGCTATTTCCCAAACAAAAAGAGAGATAAACCCGACAGATTATCTCTCTTTTTTTTATTATTTAGCCTTTGACTAAAAAGTTTAAGCAACAATGCTTTTAACTAAAAGTCTAGTGTAATCCTGTCTGTGACCTTTTTTACGTCTGTAACCTTTTTTAGGTCTTTGTTTAAAGACTAAAACTTTTTTACCGCGATATTGAGCAAGAACCTCGCAGACAACTTTAGCTGCTGGGTTAACCTGAACCGAATTATCATCTTTGACTAACAAAGGGATTTCAGAGATAGTAATTTCGGAGCCTTTTTCGGCTTCAATCTTGTCGACTGATATAATTGTTCCTTCAGCTACTTGGAACTGTTTTCCGCTGTGTTTAATGAACGCAAACATGAATATTAAGACCGTTTATAAAGACAATGGACTCTAATTTAACACATAATGACTCTAATTTGCTCAGAAAAATGACAACTTATTTACCAAAAAAATTAATTATTAGGTCCAAAAAAAACGAAATTTTTCCTGAAATTGCTAACGATTTACTAAATCAAGATTGTGAAACCTCAGTTTTGATTAATTTTAAAAACTTCAGCAAAGACAAAAAATGGCTCCAATATTCATTGGAACTAAAAAACCCGCTAAAGACGCTTGATTTTAAATCAGATAATTTTTTGCTCTGTCTCTCTCCAATGAACGAATTAAACAAGTTACACAAAGACTTAAAAACCTTTTTAACTTCACCAGAAATAAATTTTTACCGCTTTGAACCGGTAGAGCCATGCTTCGAATTAACGGTTGAAAAGGACACAATCGGGGAAAGTAAAGGAATTAAGCTGCATTTATGGGTTGATTCAGGCAATGCCGAGTTCGCTTACTACACTTGGGATGCCTTTGGAATAAGACTTTATACAACACAGGAGGAAATAAATAATTTTGTAGAAGGTCTTGAGGAGTTGTTGAATGGGTTGAACGAATGAAAATTATTAGATTCTGAAATGAGTTCAGGATGACGTAAAAAACGTCATTCCGAGCTTGTCTCGGAATCTATTCACCCATTAATTCTTGAGAATTAATATTTTGAGATCCTGAACAAGTTCAGGATCTCAAAGCCAATCATCATTCTGGGCTTGACCTAAAATCTTCTTGTCAAACCTATAACTTGGCTCTTTCCTCTTGGTTTCCTTTTACAACCACTGTCGAAACAATTTGTTGAACCTCAGGAAGCGAAAGCGCAATTTCAATAATCTTATCAAGCTGTTCGGTTGAATCAAGCTCTCCCGCTATTGTAAGACGTGAATAGCTAAAGGTTATGTTTAAATCCGTCTTTGAGAGTAGTGGATCCTCTGTGATTTGTTTATTTAAAAAGTCAAAAGTCTCTTGAGAAGAGTTAATAGATTGAGGATTAAAAAAGTTTTTTTTGTAAATTGAAATACCATAAATTTTTTTATGTTCAATAGCCGGTTTATTTAAGCCTTTTTCCACGTTTTTTTCGATATTTTTCTCTGCTTCACTTTGGCACGAAGATAAGAAAAAGCTCGCAATTAGCAACATACAACTAGTTCTAGAGATGCTCTTGAAAGAACTCAAGCGAAGAAAGCTAAAAACTTTGTATAATTTTTCTAATTTCAAATTTTTTATTCTTAAATACAAATTAATGTCTACTCAACCGGAAACTAAGAATAGAATCACTTTAATCTCTGCAGGAGGCAATTTGCAACCGGTAGATTTAAAAGGAGCTTCTAACTGCAAAATGCAGCCCCTCCTCACCCAAACAGAAAATGCACCCAACTTTTCAATGCGCCTTTTTGAGCTTGAACCTGGCGGTCATACTCCACAACATTCTCATCCATGGGAGCATGAAATATTTATACTTGAAGGTGAAGGGCAATTAAAGTCCGAAGATAATATTGGTTTTTCTTCTTCAGATGCCATCTTGGTTCCTGCCAATACTCTTCATCAATTCTACAACTCAGGAACCAAGCCCCTGAGATTTCTCTGTCTAATACCAAATAACTCCGATTACCAGCAAATTAAATAAAAATGTCAGATTCCACTAATGAATACACTTTAAGTTCTGTTGAAGAAGCTATCCAAGCTATTAAAGAAGGGCGCATGGTTATTGTGGCCGATAACGAAGACCGCGAAAACGAAGGAGACCTCGTCTGTGCCGCCGAAAAGATTACACCAGAGATGATTAACTTTATGGCTACTGAAGCCAGAGGTTTAATTTGCATGCCCGTCTCTAAGCAGATTGCATCGAGGCTTGGACTCGACTTAATGACTTACAACACCAATGATTCTAAGCAAACAGCCTTTACAATCTCAATCGATGGTGTTGAAGAAAGGGGTGTTGGTACTGGAATCTCGGCTCCAGATCGGGCACTAACAATTTTAATGTGCATGGATCCAACAACAACAGCAGCAGACTTTAGAAGACCTGGACACATTTTCCCTCTGATTGCCAAAGATGGTGGGGTCTTGGAAAGAACCGGACAAACCGAAGCCTCAGTTGATTTGGCCAAGCTCGCGGGTTTTAAACCTGGTGGAGTAATCTGCGAAATCCTTAATCCCGATGGCTCCATGTCTCGGCGCAATGAATTATGCGAATTCAGCAAAAAGTTTAATATTCCTTTCATAACCGTAGAACAGCTTGTAGACTATCGTTTACAGCAAGAATTGGCTGTAACTCGTGAAGCAATTGCTGATTTACCAACTCGTTATGGAAACTTCAAAGTTTATTCTTATATTGAAAAAATTTCCGGTAAAGAGCATTTGGCTCTCTGTTACGGCAATTGGGAAGATATAGACAATGTTTTAGTTAGAGCACATAGCGAATGCTTGACTGGAGACGTGTTCGGAAGCCTTCGCTGCGATTGTAACTCTCAGCTTAATTCGGCTTTGGCCTCAATAGTAGAGGCTGGCGCTGGCATTTTGCTTTATTTAAAACAAGAGGGCAGAGGAATTGGTTTATCCAATAAAATTAAAGCCTATGCTCTTCAGGACCAAGGAATGGATACATACGAAGCCAATCGGGAGCTTGGATTCGATGATGACTGCAGAGAATATTGGGTTGGAGCGCACATTCTCAAAGATTTAAGAGTAAATTCAGTAAAGCTTATGACTAACAATCCAAGCAAAATTGAAGATTTCAAAAAGTATGGAATCAAGGTCTCTGAGAGAATCCCTTTGGTTATAATTAACGATTTTAATAAAGATTATTTGGATGCCAAAAAACAGCAACACAATCATTTAATAGTTTAAGGCATTTAATAGTATGAAACTAAAGCTCTCCGAAACTTACCAAACTGAGAAAGAAATGATCTGCGAACTTTGCAAAAAGTTTTATGTTCTTGGGTGGGTAAGCGGAACCGGTGGAGGGATGAGCATAAAAGTCGAAGATAATTTAGCTCTCATCGCTCCTTCTGGAGTACAAAAAGAAGAGATTAAGCCTTCGGATTTATTTTTAATCGACTTCTTTCTCTCGACTGAGCATAGTGCTTCCTATTCAATAGTTGAAAATCCTCCTGAACATAAAATTTCTGCTTGTACTAGTATTTTTGTAAACATATACAAGCAGCGCGCCTCTGCCGGTGCTGTGATTCACAGTCATTCTCTGAATGCAGTTATGTTGACCAAAGTAGTGAAAGACAAAGAAGTAACTTTAAAAGGTTATGAAATGCTAAAAGGTTTGGAAGGCTCTACTTATTTTGGTTCGCATACGCTCCCAATTTTAGATAATGTAGAACATGAGTGTGATTTAGCCGATGCAGTGGGCGAGATAGTTGCTAAATATCCATCCGCACATGCCGTTTTAGTCCGTGACCACGGAATTTATGTTTGGGGCAAAACCCCTCAGCAGGCCAAAGTCCACGCGGAATGCTACGACTATCTTTTTTCTGCCTATGTAAAAGAACTACACCTCAAAGCCCTCAATTTGATTTAAACAAGATCATTTATATTTGAAAAATTGAATGAGTCAAAATTTTTCATTAAGTTAACCTGTAAAAAACAATTTGCTTGTACTTTAGCTTTTATAATTTATGAAATATCATAAATCTCATCCAAAAACAGTGCTTAAAACTTCTCAATTAATCATCATAAAGCTTGTTAAGTCCTTAACTATTTTATATTTAAGTTTTGTTGCTTTATCCTCAAGTAGCTCTTTAGCTGGAACTTTTGGGCAATCAGTAAAAAGAAATACCGAAAACGTAACCGAAAAAGCTGTGATACTCGGCCACAAGACAGGCTCCAAAGTAACTGACGCTTCAATTACCAGCTCTGTAAAAACTTCTTTGATTACTGATCCAAACATTGAAGCTTACCGCATAAATGTAGATACTAAAAAACGCGTTGTCTACCTAAAAGGCGAGGTTCCAAATCGTTCTTCTATGATTAGAGCAGTTAATAAAGCTAAGAGAGTAAAAGGCGTAAGAGCCGTAATTAATATGCTGAGTATTTATCCCTAATTTTAAATAGGTTAACTTTAATCTGGATAATATTTTAAATGTTGTTTAGCCAGCACAATAGCTTTATACTTTGATTGGTGACAATTATTAAGCTAAGTC
>JANRMG010000197.1:0-2709 GCA_033761855.1 Candidatus Caenarcanales bacterium | reverse complement strand
AAACCTCCTTATAAAACAGCAAGAAAATTTTCAGATTTAAAACAAGGGGAATATATTTTTTATACGGAGTATTCCCATGAGTTTTCAAGGTACCACTCTTTGTGGTATGATAGCAAATTCTTGTTTAATATGGATGAAAAGCCTAAAAAAAGCTATAAAAAAATTCTTCCTTCTAATATTTCAGAATTACTGGTTGATCCAGTTGCGTTAGCTGTTTGGTATTTGGATGACGGCTCTAAAAGAATAGATTCAAATGCTTGTCGTTTTGCAAGCCAATCTTTTTCTGAAAAAGAGAATATAAAGTTGCAAGAATGTTTGCAATCTAATTTTAATCTCTATAGCACAATTGATAAATGGTGGGATAAAAAATCTAATAGATTCATCTATGGAATATGTATTCCCAGTAAAAATTCTAGTTATAAAGATTTTAAAAAGCTCATTTATGATTTTGTAGAAGCTGAAATACCAAGCATGCTTTATAAGCTACAATGACCCCGTAACGACTGAGGAAATAGTTTGTAATTTCTACAAGCTAAAGTACGAGATAGTTGTGGAGAACACATATTACAAATATTGTATGGTTGACACAATTATAATACGCCAAGCTCTTGATTCATTGTCAAGATGATGGTATAGTCTATGCCTTAGGAAACTAAGGGATTAACATGAACTTCGTGCCAGCAGCCGCGGTAAGACGAGGGGGGCGAGCGTTATCCGGAATGATTGGGCGTAAAGGGTCCGTAGGTGGTATTGTGGATGCTATTAATTAAAGACTAAAGCTTAACTTTAGGAATGTTAATAGAACACCTTTACTTGAGTTTAGAAGAGGATAGTAGAATTCCATGTGGAGGGGTGGAATCCGAAGATATATGGAGGAATGCCAAAGGCGAAAGCAACTATCTGGGCTAAAACTGACGCTGAGGGACGAAAGCGTGGGGAGCAAACAGGATTAGATACCCTGGTAGTCCACGCTGTCAAAGCTGAGTGCTTAGACTTGGAAATTTTTAGGTCTTAAGCTAACGCGTTAAGCACTCCGCCTGAGGAGTACGGTCGCAAGACTGGAACTCAAAGGAACTGACGGGGGTCTACACAAGTGGTGGAGCATGTGGTTTAATGCGACAATACGCGCGTAACCTTACCAGCTCTTGACATATTACTAGAAAAAAAAGAGAGATCTTTTTGTATCTATTATTTTTTTTTAGAAAAATAGAAGAATAATACTAGTCTTACAGGTGTTGCATGGCTGTCGTCAGCTCGTGTTGTGAAATGTTTGGTTAAGTCCTTTAACGAGCGCAACTCTTATCTTTTTTTGGTAAAAATTGTAAAAAGTTTAGAATTTTCCACTAAAAAGAAACTGCTAACGATAAGTTAGAGGAAGGTGAGAATGACGTCAAGCCCTCATGGCCCTTATGAGCTGGGCTACACACGTGCTACAATGGGAAGGACAGAAAGAAGCGATAGCGTGAGCTGGAGCAAAACTAAAAACCTTTCCGGTGTTCGGATTGCAGGCTGCAACTCGTCTGCATGAAGGTGGAATCACAAGTAATCGTAAATCAGCACGTTACGGTGAAAATGTACCTAGACCTTGTACACACCGCCAGTCAAATGTCGGAAGCTTTCTTTGCTTGAAGTCTATGCTTTAACTTTAAAACTTCTAGGTGTAAAATTTTTTGTAAAAGGATACCTATTAGATTAGAAAGAAAAGTTAGCCTATTGTTGGAAGGTGACTGAGATTAAGTCTTAACAAGGTAATCGTAGGGGAACCTGCGGTTGAACTAAGTTTAATTTTTATAAAAGAATATCTTTATACTAAAAAATAATTTTCGGGGCATTGCACAGTGGATTAGTGCGTCTGATTTGGGTTCAGAAGGTCGTAGGTTCAACTCCTACTGTTCCGAAAAGGGGGTATAGCTCAATTGGTAGAGCGTTGGTCTGTCTAACCAAAAGCTGCGAGTTCAAATCTCGTTTCTCTCGGTTCACGGGTATCTATTAATTGGTAAATAGTCTGCCTTCCAAGCAGTTAATATGGGTTCGAGTCCCATTACCCGTAATAAAAAAATGTTATTTTATATTGAACAAATTTTATCTGTTATCGCAATGATAGTGCCGTTACTTCTCGCTGTGGCGTTTTTTACGTTATATGAGCGTCAAGTTTTAGCGGCTTTGCAAAGACGTCAAGGGCCTAATATCGTAGGTTTCTTTGGAATATTACAACCAATTGCTGATGGGTTGAAACTTTTATTAAAAGAATCAATTTTGCCTAAAAGCGCTAATACATTAATATTCATATTTTCACCTGTCTTTACCTTTGGATTAGCAGTATCTGGATGAGCTGTTGTTCCTATGTTTCAAGGTGGGTTAATTTGCGATTTTAATTTAGGTATGCTTTATATTTTTGCAATATCATCTTTAAGTGTTTATGGTATTATTTTAGCAGGTTGAGCAAGTAATTCTAAATATGCTTTTTTTGGTGCTTTAAGATCGGCAGCGCAAATGATATCATATGAAGTTTCTATTGGTATTATATTGATCACTATAATATTATGTACAAGCTCATTAAATTTAACTGATATTGTCTTAGCACAACAAGATGTATGATTTATCATACCATTTTTTCCATTATTTTTTTTATTTATAATTTCTGCGATAGCAGAAACTAATACAGCACCTTTTGATTTACCAGAAGCTGAAGCCGAATTAGTTTCTGGA
>JANRMG010000196.1:0-7358 GCA_033761855.1 Candidatus Caenarcanales bacterium | reverse complement strand
AGATTGAAAGCTTTTTAGAGAATACTTACTCTTCTTTTTATTTTCACTTAATGAATGTTTTTAGTTTGGTTTTTTCTAATAAATCACGGGCCATGAGAGACTCGAACTCCCGACGCCCCGGTTCGTAGCCGGGTCCTCTATCCAACTGAGGTAATGGCCCAAAAAAGTGTCTAAAAGAACACGAGTGAAAATATTAGCATATTTGAAGAAGGTCTTTTGATACGTCTTAGCCTTAATAAAAAAAGGAAACTGAAATTGCCACTTGAGGCTTTACAAAAGCGCTTTACTCAATAATTGTTAATAATGATATTCTTTTACTACGTATAAATTTTTAGCATTTTATGGGACTTAAGGATTTATTCAAATTTAAGCGAAAGAAAAAAGAGCCTAGTAAAGCCAATAAAGAGGGTATCTCCGAAGAAGAGCTTTCAGAGCTCTGGACTCAGTGCCCTTCTTGTAAGTCCATGATTTATAATACTGATTTAAAGGCCAATTTAATGGTCTGCACAAAGTGTGAGTACCACTTTAGAATTAACGCTTATACTCGAATCGAACAACTAATAGACCCTGACAGTTGGGAAGAAATTGCAAGCTCTGTAAAAACAGCTGATCCTCTTGAATTCAGTGATTTAAAAGCCTACTCGCATAGCTTACAACAAGCCCGCAAAAAATCAGAGACCTCTGAAGCCATTATTACCGGGCTTGGACGCATAGACCACCAACCCGTTGCCTTGGGTGTTATGGAATTTGCTTTTTTGGGCGGAAGCATGGGTTCTGTTGTTGGCGAGAGAATAGCAAGATTGTGCGAGGCCGCCATAGAGAATAAGGCACCGGTAATTTTGGTTTCGAGCTCGGGAGGAGCGAGAATGCACGAAGGATTGTTTAGCTTAATGCAAATGGCAAAAACGTCTTCGAGCCTAGCAACGGTTAGAGAAAATAAATTGCTATTCATCTCTGTTCTTGCCGATCCCACTTACGGAGGCGTTAGCGCAAGTTTTGCAACATTGGGAGACATAATTATCGCTGAGCCTAAAGCTAAGATTGGCTTCGCTGGCCCTCGTGTAATCGAAGAAACCATTAGGCAAAAACTTCCCAAAGACTTCCAAACCTCCGAATACCTTCTTGAACACGGGCAGATTGATTTGGTGATTCACCGCAAACAGCTTAAACAGAAGCTTTCAACCCTTGTAAAAATGCATACTCCCGCTCTAGTTAAAGAAGTAAGCTTAAGTTCTGTTCTATGAGCGGTCAGATGAGTCAAAGTTTGGTAAAGCAAAATTTGGTTTCGGGAATGAGGCCAACTGGTAAGCTCCACATTGGTCATTATCTCGGGGTTTTGCGCAATTGGGTTCAACTTCAAAATTCCGAAAAGTACAACTGCTTTTTTTTCATTGCCGATTGGCACTCGCTTACCACCAAGATTTCGGAAGAAACAGAACTAGAGAGCAATATCATAGAGGTGGCGCGGGATTTTTTGGCCTGCGGCCTCGATCCAAATAAGTCAACAATCTATGTGCAATCCGCCATTCCAGAAATTGCTGAACTGCACCTCCTTTTGAGCATGATTACACCAAACAACTGGGCCGAGCGCGATCCAACGCTTAAGGATTTGGTTAGGGCAGCGGCCAATTCCAAGAAGAAAATTTTAGTTGATTCTGTGGCACCTTCCGATCAGAATGAGCATAAAGGTAGTTTGGATATGGCTCCTCCTGTCAAGGAGGCGGGGGAGGTGACTAAAACAGATGGAGAGAAAAGCAATTTAACCTATGGCATGCTCGGCTACCCTGTTCTACAAACCTCGGACATCTTAACTTTTCGCGGGTACTTTGTGCCGGTAGGCAAAGACCAAGAGGCTCACCTAGAGATGAGCCGCGACATTGCGAACCGTTTTAACTATTTATTTGAAACAGATTTTTTCCCTGAACCCAAGCCTCTTTTCACCGAAACACCAACCGTAAAAGGCACCGATGGCGGAAAGATGAGCAAGTCTTTTAACAACGACATTAAGATTAGTGCCACTGAAGAGGAAACTTGGTTGCAAGTTAAAAAGATGATTACTGACACTCAGCGCATTAAACGCACTGATCCTGGTGACACCGATAGATGCTTGGTGCCTTTTACTTACTATAAAATCTTTGCAGAGCCTGAAGTCATCAATAAAACAAAATTAGAGTGCGAAACTGCTCTTCGTGGCTGCATGGATTGCAAGAAGCTTTTGGCCGAAGTCATTAATAATTATTTCAAAGAAATCCGCGAGAAACGTCAGCTCTTCAGCGATGCAGAGATTCTTAGCATTCTTGAAGAGGGTAATTTAAAAGCCCAAAGTAAAGCTAAAGAAACACTAAAAAAAGTTAGAGAGCTCATGCAAATTCCCGACTGGAAGAGCTGAAAAGAGTTTAGTGGCAATGCAACACCAAAACGCTCAAAATAAACTGAATGAAAAAGGAAGCGGAATCGTCCAAAAGGCGGCTCTATCTTCGGCTCTGGCGGCTACTTTTTTGACTGTTATGAAAATTGTGGTTGGCATAAAAACCAACAGTTTAGGTATTCTAGCCGAAGCGGTTCACTCAGCCATTGATTTGGTGGCGGCTTTGGTTACAATTTGGGCCGTTCGCCTTTCGGCTACTCCTCCAGATGAAGATCACCACTTCGGTCATGGCAAGGCCGAAAACATTGCGGCACTCTTTGAGACTTTTCTTCTTTGGCTCACTTGTCTATGGATAGCTTGGGAAGCCAGCAACCGTCTTTTAGGTAAAACCAGCATCGAGATTGAATCAAGCATTTGGGGCTTTGTAATCATAATTATTTCTATTGTCGTAGACATAACTCGCTCCAGAGAGCTGAGCCGCGTTGCCAAAGAATACAATAGCCAAGCACTGGCCGCTGATGCTCTTCACTTTCAGACTGATGCTTACAGTTCTATGACGGTGCTTATTGGCTTGGTTTGTTATGGTTTCGGCTTTAAATGGGCTGATTCGATAGCGGCTTTGATGGTGGTAATTTGGACTATTCTTGTTAGCTTAAAACTTGCCAAAAACTCTTTTGATCAGCTTATGGACAGAGCTCCCGAAGGAGTGGAAAGCCAGGTCTTAGAGCTTTTGAGAGAGATTCCCGAAGTCAAGGTGATTTCGTCCATAAAAATTCGTCAATCTGGGCCTGCCACTTTTGTTAATATAACTTTGGGAATGGACAAAACTATGTCCTTTGAGTTAGCCCATTTAATCACAGAAAAGATTGAAGAAAAGATCGAAGAAAAGATTTCAAACTCAATAATTACAATCCACGCTGAACCAATTTAAAGTAATGACCCTTTTTGATTTAAGAAAAAATATAAACAAAGAATGTTTCCTCACAATAATTGGCACCGACGACGAAGAGCTTCAGATGCACTTAGACCGTTGGGGAATTTGTTTTGGAAAAGTTTTGGTTCGCAAGGGACCTTGGGGTTCTTATATCCTAAGCTATAAAAACGAAGAATTTGCAATTGGCCCAGCATTAGCTAAAAAACTCATCGTGGAAATGCATTCAGTTTAAGGTATTAGATTGATAAAGGTGTTGTCTTCGCCAAAAAACTTACTGCTAGTGGACATTTGCTGAAAAAAGACCAGTGCAAATTTAATGCTTTAAGAAAAAAATTTTCTTTGTGAGCTAAAGTTACTGTAGCGTTGGAATATTTTCTAAGAGTTTGTCTTCTGTCTGTATCAGATAAAAAATGAGAAGCTTTCGATGAAGTCTTCATCGATCTTTGAGATTGAAAATAAGCATTAGGTGCAATAGGTCTAAGCTTCATATAATTCCAAAACTACAATCCTAATATTACCTTAATGACTTAAGTTTTTCTTATTTTGTTGAGAAACTATGTATTTTTTCGGGGAAATTTTTCTCTCTAACATCACTAGCAAAGTCTTGGGCTGCTTTTTTTATTAGCTCTGAAAAATTAGAATATTTTTTTACGAATTTAAGTTCAAAATTACTTCTCCCAATTAAGTCATCAATAACTAAAATTTGTCCGTCGCATTCAACCCCAGCACCAATTCCTATAGTTGGGATTTTTAAAGAAGTTGTTATTTGATTAGCAAGATCGGCTGGCATCATCTCCAAAACTATGGCCACAGCGCCTGCTTGTTCAACTGAGCGAGCTTGTTCAAAAATTGTTCGGGCATCGGCTTCACTTTTGCCTTGAATGCGGGTTTTACTTACTAAAGGCGAGGATTGAGGCGTATAACCAATGTGTCCAATTACTGGAATATCAGCCTCAGTGATTTTTTCAATAGCTTTGATTACTGAATTACTTGCGCCTTCAACCTTTACAGCTTTTGCACCGATTTTAATTAACTGGGCTGCATTTTCTAATGCGTCTTTTGGAGAAACTTGGTAAGACATAAAAGGCATGTCTGAAACCAAGATTGCTCTTTTTGTTCCTCTAGCCACAGCTTTGGTGTGGTAAAGCATTTCTGCCATTCCAATTTCATAGGTATTTTCTAAACCCAAAAAGACATTAGCTAAACTGTCACCCACCAAAATAAGATCAACTTCTCCCGATTCATCGAGTAATTGGGCCGTTCTAAAATCATAGGCCGTCAGGCAAACTATTTTACGTTTTGCCTCTTTAAATTCGAGCAAATTTGGAATTTGTATTCTTTGCAGATTTTTAAAATCTTCTTTTCCTGGCACTTTTACTGTCTTGATAGTGGAATCTTCTAAAGTTTACTTTATCATTGAAGAGCATCGAAAATCCAAGATTAACCGATGAGAAAATTGGGTCATAGCTCAATTGAAGCTTGAAATCCTCGGGGCCAAAGATAATTCTTGCTTGTTGTGCTACAGCTCTTCCTCGGCTAATGCTGTAGACCATGTAGCCTCCAACCGTAAGCCATTTGGCAAGGTTCCAATCGGCATTTATATAAACACTGTTTTCTCCCTGAATCACTTGGTCGAAGCCAAAAGGGGACTCTCCCGTTGTGATTAATTGGTTATAACCAGCTTCCACATCAGCAAATTTATGAAGGTGCAGTTTAAGATTTGGGCCAAAAGAAGAAAATGCATTAAAGTCTCCGGTTGTATAAACTCTTGCAGTGGTTGAAGAGAGAATCCTGACTCCTGCATTATAATTTTGGGTTCCGAGCTCAACTATGGGTTTTGTAGCAAAAGCCAAGGTTTGCTGCAACCTGAAACCATCTTTCTCTTCGTTATCTGAGGCGTCAAGAGCATCCCTTTGCAAGTCACTAAGAGTGTTGTTTTCTTGAATACGGAGCTTATTAGAATCCGAAATATAAGCTAAATCAGTATTGAGAGCTATCCTTTCACCTTCTACAAAAGAGGTTAAAAAAGGAATTTTAAAAGACCTTCTGTCATTAAGCTGAGCAAATTGTTTGGTAATACCGCCACCCAGATAGCTGTTCCATCCGTAATTGAAAGTGTTGTGTTTGGTCAGTCTTGAGGTTATTTCTGCTATGCCTCTCTCTTTAGAGGAACCGTAGCCAATTAAAGCATGGTTGCGGGGGCTGTTGTATTCAAGCATTCCACCGAAGCCACCATCTTCGCTAAATTGATAAAAAGGAGCGGCTGAGATAGAACGTTTTTTCTCTGGATCACCAAGTACAAAGCTAAGCTTGGGCCCCAAATTAAAATCTCCAGCTCCAGTTCTTGGAGTGTTGCCGGCTATTAGGCCAAACATTT
Source organism: Candidatus Caenarcanales bacterium (assembly GCA_033761855.1). Taxonomy (GTDB): domain Bacteria; phylum Cyanobacteriota; class Vampirovibrionia; order Caenarcaniphilales; family Caenarcanaceae; genus JANRMG01. The sequence continues at coordinate 1,679 of JANRMG010000196.1, read as the reverse complement.
GTACATCGCTGTCACCAGCGGTTAAAAGCAAGAAAGGCGCAGGCAAAGTTAAAGGGAATTTTTTAAATTTGAGTTTTCCGCCAAAGACACGTAAATTGTTTTGAATCCTATCATCGTAATATTCAACCTTATTAGCCGAGAGAGTAAAGCTTTGTCCATCAGCCAAAACCACTTCTGGGTTAGAAGTTAAAGTCTCATCAAATCTGGTAGAACGCAGGCCATACAGTCCTGTTTGAGCTTGTCCAAACCTTATAGGCGTGGCAAGTTGGAAATAGCCATTTTTATAATCTCCTAATTGAGCTGATTTGGTGCTTCTTAAAGTACTTGATTCTGCCACAATGGAGCTTGAAGCTTGGTGAGTTTGTAAATCTTCCAAAAAAACTTTGTCGTTTTCAAGTTCTATTTCCATATACTTGGCATATGTCACCTGATCTTTGCTCGTTACAAGAACGTTTCCATAAGCTTTGAGCTTAGATTCTTGCTGAAAATATTCAATTCTATCGGCAGAAATTTTGGTGTTTTGTTTTTTTAAATAAATGTTTGCGTTTCCGTCAATTATGAAAACCTCGGTATTTGGATCGTAATCAATTTTGTCTCCTTCATAGGTGGCTCTGTCGTCTGAATCAGAGTTTTCATCAAAAGAAACTGGCCCCAATTCTTTGTCGGATGAAGTTATTTGCGTTTTTCCAACCTGCTTAGAGGACTCTTCTTCCCTCTTGGTTTTTTCGATTTGAGTTGAAGGCTTTTCTTCGGGCTCTTTCTCTAAAATTCTTTCTTCTTCTGTATTTTCAACTTCTTTTATTTCCGAAGTTTCTTCTTGGTGATTGTTTTGGAGTTTTGTGGTTCTACTTGTTTTTGGTATTTCTTCGGTGTTTGGTAAAACGTTATTTTGCGCAGAGATGCTTTCAGACTGTGGTTTAACTTGTCTTTGATTATAAAAAGACAAATATTGGCTTTTGGATTGATTATTAAACGAAGATCCTGTAAAACCGCTTCGGAAGCTATCTTTTAAATAAGATTGATCTTGAATTCCTTGGTGAATTAGAGGAGCTTGGAGTCTGGTGCCATAGGAGAAAGCTCCTGCCGATTGATTGAAGAAACACAATGCGGACAAAATGGCACAAAAACCCGAACGATATTTTTTCAAAGAGTAATCCAAAGTGAAGTTAGAAAAAGTAATTGTCGGAAGAAAGCAAAATAAAACTTGTCAAACAAGCTTTTGAAGTGAACTTATAATATAAACCAAAAAATATAAACTATGGCTGAGCTTCAAGTAAACAAATTTGCCCAAAAAACAATCAAAGTAAGACGCTTTACCGTATAAAACCTTAGAAGTTTTCAACCTTGGTCGAGAAACTTTCAACTCAAAAAAGTAATTCGCGTAAATTCTAACGAACCCCTAACAAACCAGTAACGAAGTGACATGGACAACCTTTTAGTATTGCCAAGTTTTTGGCGGTACTAATACTTTAGATTTATGTTTGTTAACATAAATGCCATTTCTTTATATTTTCCTAAGGATTTAAATACTCTCGTTTATGTCTTAGAAAAATAAAAAAGAAGCCTTTCACCAAACCAAACGGGAATGAAGCACCTCATCAAACGCTCTCGCCTTCGACCACGGCGCATCCCGCACTCCCGCACCACTTAATCAACATCAAATCATGAAATCACCACTC
>JANRMG010000195.1:0-3699 GCA_033761855.1 Candidatus Caenarcanales bacterium | reverse complement strand
CCCCAATTTAAACTAAAAACAAGAGATTAAATTATGCAATGTTTTGCACTACTTGTAAATAAAGATAATTAAAAACTTTCAAATTTTCAAGGAAAGTCCTCGTTTTTATCGGGAAATTACATAGAAATTAAGCAAATTTGGCAAATTTTTACCTTTGCTTAAACACTTTATAAATTTTGAAACTAAAAATAAGATTTAAGAATTCAAAAACAACCGTCATTGCAAACTTAATTTGGAATCTCTTTACTTTGTCTCTTTATTTGGGTCGGATTGCAGTTTGGAGATCCTGACCTACGTCAGGATGACAGAATTGAGCGTTTGTTGAAACTTTAAAATTAAAATGAATCTAAACTTTCTTAAGATTTTAACTTTACACTCTCTTGGCTTTGAGAGTGGACTGAAACAGGAATAAACTCAAGACTGTGAGAGGATTGAGTTTTTACTTTGATTTTATCGCCTATCTCAACTCCTGGAATCCAAAGGATCTCTGAAGAATTCTCGCTGGTGAGCAAAGCTAAACGCTCAAAAATCTCATCACCCAATCTTTGTTTTACTTTGCGGTTTGTCAAAAAGCTCTTCAAGCGGGTAGATTGAGGCATATTAATTGGCTGAAAACGATCACCTGGCTTCCGGCCACGCAAAACTAACCGCCCACCCGAAAGAGAGCTTAAATCAACATGCACCAAATTACTATTTTTGAGTTTGTTGATTTCTTGGGGCTTTAGGTTTTCTTCCCGAACAATAAAAGTACCAATATTTGGGATTTCTATCTTCTGAGGCTTGAGTTCAAATTTGAGTGGTGCAAGAAAGAAACTGGTTTTTTTCGAAGGCTGCTTGGTAACCCGAAAGATTGATGAATTGGATTCAAAGAAATAACCCGCACCGATTGAAAGTTTGAGATTTTGCCGAGAAATGATTCCTTCAATCAAGCTCTCAATGAGGTCAAAGTTGGTCGAAACATCTTTTTCTTCCAAAAGATTTTTTATAATAATTCTTTGTAAAGCCTTGTCCAAACGAGCAAATGATTTACAACAATGAATGTTTTCCTCATTCAGCGAAGACAAGCTTTTAACTAAAAACTCATTTTGAGCGCGAAGCATTTCAATCAGATTAGAAATTCTTTTTTTATAATTTGGCTCAATACGCTGAACCAGAGGGATAAGCTGACTGCGAATTTGATTGCGTTTAATATCGAGCATTTTATTACTAGGATCTTCATAAAAGAAAATATTGTGATCATGGCAATAGTTGTGCAGATCAGACTTTTCGGTGATTAGTAAAGGTCTTACCAAAAGTACTTTTTCGTCGTCAGCATTTAATCTTCGGGTTTGAGGAATGCACTCTAAACCGGCAGAGCCGGTTCCGCGCAGAATGCGCAAGAAGAAGGTTTCAATTTGGTCATCCTTGTGATGAGCGGTTAAAACAAATTTTGCTTTGTTTTCTTTGGCAACTTTGTATAAAAATTTATATCTTTCCTCGCGAGCATTATCTTCGCTGGTTTTTCCTTCTGCATCCGCATTTCCATGCACTATTGTAATTTTAAGATCGGAGCAAAGTCTTTCTACAATTTTTTTAGCTTTCTCGGAGGAAGCACTCCATCGGTGATTAAAGTGAGCACAAATAATTTCGTTAGTAAGATTTTTTTTAGCATAATGCAACAACGCCATCGAGTCCGGGCCACCAGAGCATGCAACAATCAAAGTACCCTCTAAAGGAATTTGGTGATTAAAATTTATTTTGCTTTTTTCTTTTGTCATTTAGTTTATTTTTTGCAAGATGAAGCCCCTCATCCCCAGCCCTTCTCCCCTTGTGGGAGAAGGGAGCAAAACACTCTGTCATCATTTCCTTTCTCCCCTTGTGGGAGAGAGGTGCCCCTGAGGAACGATGGAGTGGAGAGAGGGGTTTATTTACTATCTAATTAAATTTATTCCTTATTCTGGAAGTTTTATTCCATTATGGGTAAATTAAATTTATAAGTCGATAAAAAATTTTATGTCTAACCTTGTTTTAGGAATCGATATTGGCGGAACAAAAATTGCTACCGGCGCTGTCGATGAGCATGGTCAGATAGTAAAATCGGTTCAGGTTTCGACTCATGCAAGTCGCACTAAAGAAGAAATTCTCAATCAAGTTTTTCTTTCGGTAGAAAAAATTCTTGAAAGCGGAATTAATTTGAAAGATATTAGAGGAATTGGTGTTGGTGCTCCCGGCCCGCTGAAAGAGGGAATCCTCATCAATCCTCCAAATATTGCTGCTTGGCAAAATTTTCCGATTGCAAAGTTAATAACCGAAAAATACGGTTTGCCAACTTTTGCCGAAAATGATGCCAACGCCGCCGCCTATGCAGAGCTGGTTTTCGGAGCTGCGAAGGGTTACAAAAATTTTGTTTATGTAACCGTAAGCACCGGAATCGGAACCGGAATAATTATCGATGGAAAAATATATAGAGGGATGAATGGCTTAGCGGGCGAGGGCGGACATGTTTGCATAAATTACGATCAAGATATTAACGCTCATTCCAAAGTTGGCGTTTTAGGATCAGTAGAGAACTTAGCCTCTGGAACAGCGATTGCAAAGGAAGCACAGAGACTCTTAAGACAAAATCCTAAGACTGAAACCTCTCTCTTGAAGTTTGTAAAAACCGACGAGAGTGGGAAACATAAAGACAAAGACGGTAATATATGTGAAATTAGTTTAAGCAAAATAACCACATATGAAATAGGAGAGGCTATAAAAGAGAACGATGAATTTTCTAAAAACCTTATTAAGCGTGCAGGACATTTAATAGGCGTTTGGATGGGCGGAATCATTAGTCTGCTTGACCCGGAAATCATCGTAATCGGTGGCGGAGTAATGGAAATAGGAGAAGTTTTGTTAGAGCAAATCCGAGAGACTGCACCAAAGTTCACTATCAACCAATTCGCTTCAAACACGCCAATTATCCCAGCCGGCCTAAAAGGCCAAGTTGGAATCCAAGGCGCCGCTTCACTAATACACCAAAGGTTAACGAGGTAAACACCCAAATGACTACACCCAAAAACAATTCAACAAGTTCTTCACCCATGAACTCAACTCAGCGACTCCAACTTCTTATAGTTCTTTTGCTGAACTACTTTACTTTTGCTCTTGTAACCAATATTCCAGGGGCTTTGTTTCCCTTTTGGAAGGAAGATTTCAATTTAAGTGACTCAGTCATCAGATTTTTAGGCTTTGCCTTCTTTTTAGCCTACGGCTTAACCTCGCTCCCACAGGGCATTTTAATAGACAAAATCGGTAGCAAGAAAACTTTTCTTTGGGGCTCCTCGCTATTAGTGCTCGGTTGTTTGGTTTTTGCTTTAATGCCAAACTTTAACACTGGCCTTTTCTCTCTCTTTGCAATCGGCGTCGGTGTAACAGCCCTCCAAATCGTTGGGAATTTATTAGTTAAAAAAATCGACGAAGACCCTAACAAGTATTCGCGTAACTTAACTGTTGCACAGGTTTTCTGTGGAATTGGTGGATTCAGCGGTGGTTTCATTATTTCTTATCTTAAGCAAATTGGTTTAAGCTGGAACACAGCTTACTTTGTTGCTGCTGGTTTAGGCTTGGTTCTTGCTTTGTTTGCGCTTTTTACTTTCATTCCAGAAAACGCAGATAGCTCACCCGAAGAGGCCAACGAAAAGCCAACAATGGAGCAGTATTTAAAACTTGCTCAAAATC
>JANRMG010000194.1:0-10295 GCA_033761855.1 Candidatus Caenarcanales bacterium | reverse complement strand
CTGCAAAAGACAGAGGCAGCCAAGATAATATTTTGAAAAATCTTTTTTAAGATCTTCCATTTTTATTCTTAACTTGCTTAATTCTTGCTTCCAATGGTCTAAATGCTTGCTTTCTTTTTCTTCGCAAAGAGCATTTATATATGCAATTGTCGATTGGGTGTGCCTTAGCTCGTTCCAATAAGTTTCTATCGGTTCAAGGAAAGTATCGTTATCGTTCTTTGTTTTTTTTATCTTAACTGAAACGTTAATTCTCTTCATAAATTGAGTGTTTATATGGATTTAATTAAAAGTTGTTTTTTATATTTATATCTTCTATCTTAACTTGAATTTAATCGCTATGTAAAGCTATATTAATTAAATTTTTTAAGCCTTCTACTAGCAAATTTTAAGTACAGATTGGTGGCTTACCGTCTAAAATAAACTTTAAAATTAAGGTTTATATGTTAAAAGCACAAAATTTAAGAAAAACCTACGGAAGCAGAGATGTTGTTAAAGGCGTAAGTTTCGAAGTCAAACGAGGAGAAATCGTTGGTTTGCTCGGCCAAAATGGAGCAGGAAAGACCACCAGCTTTGACATGGTAGTTGGCCTCGTAAAAGCAGATTCGGGAGATGTATCACTCGACGGTAAATTAATCAACGAAAAGCCCATCCACGAGCGGGCAAGACTTGGTATAAGCTATTTGGTTCAGGAAGTCTCTGTCTACCGGAGGCTGTCTGTTGAAGATAATATACGCCTAATTTGGGAATTAAAAGACGTACCTCGCTCAGAGCAAGATAAAAAGCTGGATTATTTATTAAATGAATTTGAGTTAATTCATTTAAAGAAGAGTAAAGCCATAAGCCTTTCTGGAGGCGAAAGACGGAGGGTGGAAATTGCAAGAGCCTTAGCCGAAGAACCCTCTTATTTGCTTTTGGATGAGCCTTTTACGGGGGTTGACCCAATTGCCATTGCCGACTTGCAAAAAATCGTTATCGATTTAATCAAGCGCCGAAATATTGGTGTTTTGTTAACCGACCACAACCCTCGAGCCACTCTGTCGATTACCAACAGAGCCTACATAATTAAAGACGGAGAAGTTTTAGTAAGCGGCACAGCCGAGCAAATTGCTAACAACGAACTTGCCAAAAAATACTATTTAGGCGAAGATTTTTGAAAGTACCCTATAGGCCTTTTCGATAGAGGATTAGCAGAGAGCAATTCGTTCAACTCCTTTCTCCCAAATCGAGATGTGCCGTCAGGAATCCTGATTCCGTAAGGCGCATCGGCCGGATGAACCATCAAAAAAATAGAGGGTTCGGGGCGTCGCGCCCCGGGAGCGGGGTCAAGGGGCCGGCGGTAGGCCCCTTGGAACCATCCCTTTAGAAATAAAGAAGTAATAAAAAGATTTAAACAATAAGAATATGCTTCCAAAAGGTTATTTATTTTCAGGTTTATTTTGCGGAATCAAGCAATCCAAGAAGAAAGACATAGGTCTTTTAGTCTCGGAGAAACCCTGTTCCTGGGCCGGTGTTTTTACAACAAATACAGTAAAAGCCCATTGCGTGGTGGATAACCAAGCTTTGCTTCAAGAGAATAAACCAATTAATTGTTTAGTTGTTAATTCTGGTAACGCTAATGCCTGCACTGGCGAAGCCGGTTGGAACGAATTGGTTAAAGTTAAAAAAGCAATTGCCCTCGGTCTCAACATTAATGAAAACGCGATTTTAACGGCAAGCACTGGCGTTATTGGGCAAACTTTACCCGGAGATTTAATTTTACAGGCTCTTCCACAGCTAAACAACAACTTGAGCTCTAACCCTGAGGATTTTGCAGAAGCCATTTTGACTACCGATTTGGTAACCAAAACTGCTTTTAAAGATTTAGGCGAGTATTCGATCTTTGGGGTCTGCAAGGGCTCTGGGATGATTCACCCGAACATGGCAACCATGTTGGCCTTTGTTATAACTGATGCTAAACTCTCCAATCAAGAGCTGCAAGAGGCACTACAGGAAGCCAACAACAAATCCTTTAATCAGATTACAGTTGATGGAGACACAAGTACCAACGATATGGTCTTGCTTTTAGCGAACGGTGAATCCGGCAAAGAACCTAACAAAGAAGCATTCCAAAAAGCTTTAACCGAAATCTGCCAAGATTTGGCAAAACAAATAGTTGCCGACGGAGAGGGAGCGAACAGAGTCTTTCAAATCAAAGTCTATGGCGGAAGCTCCGATGAAGAATGTCGCATCATGGCCCGAGGAATTGCTTCATCCATGCTGGTTAAATCAGCGATTTTTGGTGCCGACCCCAATTGGGGAAGAATAGTAGCTGCCGCCGGTCAGTACGGGCAGGTTGACGCCGACAAAGTTTCTTTAAAGATTTTTGATACTTGGCTTATCCGTTCCGGTACTGTTTGTGAATTTAATAAAAAAGAATTATCCTCTCAAATCGCAGCTTCCAAAGAGGTTTTTGCAGAATTGTATATAAACGAAAAGCTTCATTTGCCCACCGAAGGCATTGCTTGGGGTTGTGATTTAAGTTATGACTATGTGCGGATTAATTCGGAGTATACGACTTAGGAATTACTCTTCAAAATTCCAAGACTGAGTTTCCATATCCACTGCAGTTAGACCACCTTCAGCAATTTTATTTAAATTAAAAGCGTAACGGCACAAGAACTGATATGGAGAATGACTTTCTTGAGCAATTTGAGTCATAGTTCTAATAAATTCTGGAGGCTTACCTCTTTCAAGCAACTTATCTGAGTATGTTAATCCGCTTACATAACCAAATACACCTAAACGCTCATAGAATTTTTGAACTCCTCTTGCCAAAGACATATCTGAGTTCATGAGATTAGGTTGTTCTTCCTTTAAAATCTCTACAACAAAATCTCTAACAGATTTCAAATGATCCTTATTCCAAAGTATTTTTGGTCTTGGATCCTTTGAATATTCATTATGATACGGCTCTATTTGTAGCTGTTTTGTAGGGTCATGTGAATCAACTTGTCCTCTGTCGAAAAAATTTGAACTTACGTTATGCTCATATCTGCTTTGATTAGAGGGATTACTGTCAAGTGCAGCAAGAAAACTTAATTTCTCACCAATCCCACTGAGTAAAGCAGGCTCTTTAACTTGTTCACACCATCTATTGGCACTACTCGCTTCAATTTTATATGGTGTTCTTAAAGCTGTTATTAAGGCCTTTTCATGAAGCTGCTTGAGCAAAGTTGTTACTTGCATTTATATTTTTTATTAAACAACGACCAATTGTACATACATAAAAATATTTTGTCTAGACTAGAATTTCGAATATTCACTGGAAGTTTATAAAAGGCAATTTTTTCAATAATAGAACTTTACTCATCGCTTGGAATCATAATTTGTTTGCAGATTTAACCAAAATTGGGGCGAGGTCTTAAAGTGACGTGCAAGCTTTAAAGCAGTATTTGATGTAATGCTCCTTTTACACTTTATGATTTCATCAACGCCCAAATCATCGGTAGTCGCGTCCGTTCTCAAGGCAATAGCCAAAGCATTGGCCGAAAGCCCAAAGGGTTCCATAAATTCTTCTAAAAGGATCTCTCGTGGAAGTGTTTTTATTCTTTTCATTTTTCACTCACCGTCTCAAAATCTTTAGGTTCCACTTTAGCCACCCACCTCGAAAATCTTACGGATTCCATTAAATTTATATACTCCTTAAGCAACCTAAGCAACTCTTCAGCCCTTGGTGATTTTGGGATAATAAAAAATCTTTTATTGCCATCAAGCTCTTGAAGCTTAAACTCAGCTTGCAAAATTCTGGACACATTGTCCTTAGCGGGCATTTCTGCGAGCTTTGAGCGCATCCACAAAGGCAACAAGTTCAATATTGGCTTTTCGGAGGCCAAATGCGATTTTATAAATTTTGCCAATGAGCTGAAGATCATTCCTATATAATTGATGACAATATTATTTTTAACGTTAAAGGGATAAGTTTATCCATAAAAAAATGCAAAAAAAATTAACTTACAAAAGAATTTTATTAAAGCTTAGCGGAGAAGCCTTAACTGGCGATAAAGGATTTGGTATTGAACCCTTTGTTATTGAAAGAGTAGCTAAAGAAATAGCCGATGTTTATAAGCTGGGAGCCGAAGTAGCCATTGTAGTTGGTGGAGGAAATATTTTCCGCGGACTCAACTCAAGCGTTCAACTCGGCATGGACAGAGCCGCCGCTGATTATGTTGGAATGTTAGCAACTATTATGAACAGCCTCATCTTGCAAGGAGTTTTAGAACGCGAAGGGATTCCTACCCGCGTACAAACGGCTATCGAAATGGCATCTGTTGCCGAACCTTACATCCGCCGCAGAGCGGTAAGACACTTAGAAAAACGCCGAGTTGTAATTTTTGGTGGAGGAACCGGAAACCCCTTCTTCACCACTGACACAACAGCCTCACTCAGAGCGGCTGAAATTGAAGCAGATATTTTGTTAATGGCTAAAAACGGCGTTGATGGTGTTTATGACGCTGATCCCAAGCTTGTTAAAGACGCTAAAAAGTTTGACACCTTAACTTTTGAAAAAGTTTTAAGCGAGAACTACAAAATTATGGATGCTGCGGGTGTTTCCATCTGCCGGGACAACCAAATACCTATCCGTGTCTTCAACTTCGCTGAAGAGGGAATCCTTGTGGACATAGTGACAGGCAAAACTGTTGGTACTACCATCGGTGAAGACAAAGCCGAAAAACAGGCCGCATAAGCCAATTGGATGAATTAGAGAAAGTTTTAAAATGCCTGAGAAAGAAGTAAAAAAAGTACTAGAAAAAACATTAGGCAACTTAGTTGTTATTGTCGGTCCTTCGGGTGTTGGCAAAGGCACTGTACTTAGAAAAGTATTTAAAGATTTAGACAAGTTGGTATTTTCTGTTTCGGTAACAACACGCCCAATAAGGGCAGGAGAGGTTGAAGGAATAAATTATTTCTTTAAAACTAAAGAAGAATTTATGGAATTAGTTAAAGCCGGAGAGCTGCTTGAATGGGCTGAGTTCGTGGGCAATTATTATGGCACACCAAAAAAATATGTAGAAGAGCAGATTGAGCAAGGCAATGATGTAGTGCTTGAAATTGAAGTTGAAGGGGCCAAACAAATTAAGAAAAACAAACCCGATGCCCTCTTTATTTTTATTTCCCCTCCCTCGATTGAAATTCTCTACAAGCGCTTAAAAGAAAGATCCACCGAAGCGGAAGACAAAATCCTCTCTCGAATTGAGAAATCCAAACAAGAACTTCAAGAAATAAGCTGGTTTGACCATCAAATAGTTAACGAGCAAGGGCAAGTTAACGAAACTGCCGAAAAATTAATTCAAATAATTAAAGCTAAAAGAAAGTAATTACGCGAACCGAAAAGACTAATTTCTAAAAGATTGATTTTCAAAAGACAGATCTCCAAGAGCCCAATCTCCAAAAGACCAATCTACAGAGTGGTTAGATAAATTATTCCCGCTATCACAAGCATAGAGATAAAAAAACCAAGACCGTAAAGAGTAATGGTTTGAGGATTCTTTTCGAGATATTTTTTAATTTTTGGTATTAGCGCAACCATCTAATTGAGGCCTCTAAACTACTTTTAAATTATAAATTAAAGCTGAATTTTTACAGAAATGAGAGCAACTTTAGGAAAATTAGCTAAAAATTTTAAATTAATGTAAAACAAAGTGGGCATTCAAATGGTAGAATACTTATTCTGATTTTTTGGTTCTTCATTTTTTGAAAATACTATGCCTGGCAAATATAAACTAAAAACCAACAAAGCCTGCGAAAAGCGCTTCAAGAAGACTGCTTCGGGCAAATATCTTGCAAAGCAAGGCGGCATCAAGCACTTAAACGCTGGGATGAGCAGAAAAGTAAAGCGCAAGCTCAGCAGACACCGTAGGCTCAACGATGTCAACACAAGAAGACTAGAACATTTATTACCTTACGCATAAGAAGAAAGATTTAAAGGAAAAGCACCATGGCAAGAGTAAAAAGAGGTAACGTCGCCCGCGAAAGACGTAAAAAAACATTAAAAGCAACCAAAGGTTTTAGAGGCGCTCAAAGCAGGCTCTTTACCGTTGCTGACAGAGCTTTTGTTCACGCTGGTAAATATGCCTACCGCGACAGACGTAACAAAAAGCGCGATTTTAGAAGCCTTTGGATTATCCGCATAAACGCCGCCGCCAGACAACTTGGCATTCGTTACAGCACTTTGATGGACATGTTCAAAAAAGCCAACATAGACTTAGACCGTAAACAATTATCAGATTTGGCCATGAACAACTTTGAGGCTTTTAAGAATTTGGTTGATGGGATTAAGAAGTAGTTTTGTTTTAGTATTGACTTGATCTAAATTTGTGTTTATTATTTTGTTTGATAATTTAATAAAATTTTAAAACAAGTGACTATTACATCAATCAATCAATAAGATTTCCTAGAGGAAAGTCTGTTTTTCGTTCATCACAATCCGGTCGTAAACAACCAACTTCAGAGTTGCTTTTAGCTGCAACATGGGCTTTAAGATCTAGAGAGCTAGATGCTATTTATGACAGAATTAGAAGTACAAACTCTAGTAAACATGAAGCTATAGGGTGGTTGCTAAATGAAATTGCACTTTTGGTTCCAGGTATGCCTCATTGCAAACATCCTATAGATGTGCAGGAGAAGTTAAGGCCTTATGCTGTTAGTGCTGAACAGTCAAGATTATGTCTTTTGTGGCGTCAAATGGATCACCCTAAAACTTTGGAACGGTTAAGAGCTCTGGCTTATCCCCAGGAAAATTGAAATTTTTTTATTTTGTTCCATTCCTCAAATAGAGATTTTCTTGCTAGCTTTAGATATTCATTCAGAACAAACAAAATGCAGCCAGTTCAAAATTTGGCTTTGGAGCTTTTCGAGCTTAGAATCAAACTTGATTCCAAAAAGACCTTCATTACTTGTGAAGGACAAAGTTTTACTTATGAAGAAGTCTTTGGAAGAGCCTCAAAACTAGCTAAGCATCTTCAAAAACTTGGTTTACAGCCACAAGAAAGAATAGTGCTGCGCTTTTGGAATGAGCCAGAATTTGTAATTGCTTACTTTGCAGTTTTGTTAGCGGGTGGCGTGGCAGTCACAATTAGCCCTTTACTCACACAAAGTGAAATCGCTCACATAGTCGAACATTCAGGCGCACATTTAATTCTGAGCTTTGAAAACCAGGTAAATAATCAATTTTTAATCGAAGATATTTTTCATTCACGAATAAAGCTCCTTGAAAATACTCCTGATTTAAATTTGCTAACCCCTCCCTTGCAAAATCTCTCTGGAAGTTGGAGAGTAATAGGTAATCTACCTCAAGACTTAGCAGTTTTAATTTACACCTCTGGCACAACAACTGACCCAAAAGGGGTAATGCTCACCCGACAGAACATAGAAGCCCAAGTAAAGGCGGCATCTAAAGTTTTAAATTTAAAAAAAGAAGACTCTTTCCTCGGAGTTTTATCTCTCAGCCACGTATTCGGACAAATGGATGTATTGTGGGCCTCCCTTTTTACGGGTTGCCAAGTTCATTTAATAAAACATTTTGATGCAAAAAAAGCACTCGAAACAATTCAGCAGAAAGAAATTTCTGTTCTAATCGCTGTTCCAACTATGTATCAGTTAATGGTTAGGCAACTTGAAAAAAATCTAATGGATTTTTCAAAAATTAGAGTTTGTAATTCAGGAGCCGCACCAATGACTGCAAGATTATTTGAGGATATAGAAAAAAACTTTAAGGCTCCAGTCCAAGAAGGTTATGGTCTAACCGAAACTTGTTCTATGGCTTTTAGCAATCCAATGGAGGGTCCTCGCAAGCCTCTTTCGGTGGGCAAAGCAATAGAGAGTATAAGCTTTAAATTAATCAATGATACAGGAAATCCAATCGAGGCTCCTAATCAAATTGGCGAAGTTTGTATAAAGGGTCCAATTATTACACCAGGTTATTTTGCAGCCCCTGAAGCAACAAGTAAAAGCATAACCGAAGATGGTTTCCTGCTCACGGGCGACTTGGGCTACTTTGATGTCGATGGCTATCTCTTTTTGGTTGACCGCAAAAAAGACATGATCATCCGCTCCGGTTACAAAGTGTATCCACGCGAAGTTGAAGAAGTGCTTATGCAACACCCAATGGTCTTCCAGGCGGCGGTGATTGGAGTAAACAGTGCGTTACAAATAAACAAAATAAAAGCCTTCGTCGTCCTTAAAACAGAAGCGAAGGCTTTTTGTGCAGTATCGGGAGAGACAAATGGGCAGAACAATTTACAGAAGAAATTAATAGCAGAATTAAAGGATTTATGTCATTCAAAATTAGCCAGGTTTAAAATACCTAATCAGTTTGAACTTGTCGAAGAAATACCAAAAACAGCTTCTGGAAAGCTCCTAAAAAGAAAACTCATTTCTCCCTAATGCATAGAAATATGCAGCCAGAGTATTAAAAAGAAAAGAAGAAACAATGCTCTTACAACTGAGAAGACTGCTTTGCTCGTATCAGACAAGAACTTTTTGAATGTAGTCATGGAATTTAACTTTACAAATCCTTTCAAGTTTTATATACACCGTTTAATCGAGTATTTCGCGTTTACGAAGTAAGAACTAAGTAAGTTTTATCAGGGAAAACCCTTATGTTTATTGGCTTATTGTAAAACTTTGCGATTTTGGGCTTCAAAAATTTTCCGAAAAAGTATAAAGGAGAATTTTTTAAAGATGACTTAATACAAAAGTGGTATATTTTTTATGTTAGACCTTGAATAACTAACCCTATACGGGGGCGCATAGGTTTGACGTGATATCTGACCATAGAAATGCAAGCCGAGAGTGTTTGGGTCCTCTCGTTAAAAACACCAAACAAAAAATAAACATGCCAACAAGGCTGATATGGTTGCAAAGCTCAACGCAGCTAACGCTGATTTAGTTGACTACGCCGCTGCAAATCCTTTAACTGAAAAGGTTGCTGTAGCTGCTTAATTGAATTAACTTAATAAGAAGTTTATTTCATTGCAACAACTGTTAGTGACGGGTTACCGGTTGCAAAGCAGTCATTCACAGGTAAATAGTTTTAGGTTGTCACTCGCAGATTGGCACTTAAAGCAAAAACAAGATCTGCAATCCTGTTGAGGGTCTCAACTCTGCCTCAGTAAAAGGCTAATTTGAAACTAAGCTTGTAGTGCTTTTATGGAAAGACTTTACGGACGAGAAGGGCAGTTCTTCTCCGCCTCCACCATTTTATTTTTTATAAATTTTGAATATTAATTAGATCCTGAGACAAGCTCAGGATGACGCAATAGACGTCATTCCGAACTTGTTTCGGAATCTATTTACAAATCTCAAAAAGATTTAAATTCTTTAACCCATCTCCAAAACAGCCTTAACAAGTTTTGCTATCCCCTCACGCACTTCAGAGATTCTCTTGGCATTCATGTAAGCAGGTGTAGAAACAATTTTGTTCTCCCTATCAATCACACAATCACTCGTTTTGCAGCCCTGAGTAGTTGCTCCCAATTTTTCGAGTTCAACCGCAACCGTATCATCGGCTTCTCCGGCTGTAAGGGTTGGGTTGACTGCTTTTCCCAGTACTAAAGCAATAATAGTCGGTGCAATGCAAATGGCCCCAATCGGTTTTTTAGAATCATAAAATTCTCTAACAATTCGTTCAACCTCAGGCTCAACTGTGGCTTGTGCTTTGTCTTTAGCAAAAGTGCATAAGTTAAAAGCGGCACCAAAGCCTCCGGGCAAGATTAATGCATCAAAATCATTGGACTTCAGTTCTTGAAGTTTATTAATTTTGCCACGGCTTATCCTGGCGGCTTCCACAAGCTGGTTACGAGACTCATTAAGTTCTTGGCCGCTTGCAGTATTCATAACCCGAGCTTGAGGTTTATCGAGAGCGAAACATTTATATTCAGCTCCAAGCTCATCAATAGCTAATAGAGTAAAAACGGATTCATGGATTTCGGAGCCATCCATAGCTCCACAACCGCAAAGAACAACTGCTATTTTTTTCATATGTTAAATTAAAATCTTTAGAAAACTTATGAAAAATATACTCGAAAAATTTTCTAAAAGTCTTTCAAAGAACAAAAGTCTCAAAGAAAAAGGTTTGGGACGTTGGAATTTTAAACATTGTCTAAAAAAGTTTGAAATTGTTCATCAAATAATTTGTTCCAACCCTTTGTTTTGGGGAGCTTGGTTAGTTAATTTAATAAATATTTCTGCCTGCAAATCTTATTTGAGCTCAAAGTTCTCCAGAAAAGTTCGCTTTAATTTTTATATCTATCGTTTAT
>JANRMG010000193.1:0-3212 GCA_033761855.1 Candidatus Caenarcanales bacterium | reverse complement strand
TGAGGTTAAACCATAGCGTGAGGCTTCGGCTGAATTGAGTTGTACCTGTATTTGGGAAATTTTTGTAATTGGTTCAGTTTGTACATCTATGGCTCCTTTTGTATTTTTGACTATTTCTTCGATTTCGGCTGCTTTCTCCTGGAGCACGTCAAAATCAGTTCCGAATACTTTAATGGCAACTTGAGCTTTAATACCCGATAAAACATCTTCAATTGCATGACTTAGAAATGAGCCTCCTGAATTACCGATTCCAGGAATGCTGTTCAAAAGTTCTTGAATTTGATGAACGACTTTTTTTACTTCTGAATCATTGAGCTTTTTATCAATTTGAATATCCAAATGGGCAATATTTGAATCTAATGGATCCGGATCTAATTCACCAGCAGCTCTTCCAATGCGTTGTCCCACTGACTTGACTCCTGGAATTTTTAAAAGTGCTTTTTCCAATTCGAGGCCAACTTCAAAGTTCTTTTGTAGATTTGTGCCTGGTTTTAAGTAAGTCATTACGACCAAGTTTCTTTCTCCGAGCTCTGGTAAAAAGCCTTTACCGATGAAGAGAATAATTCCTAAAGCAAGCGCAAAAGCAATTCCAATCACTAGAACCAACTTCCGGGTATTTTTAATTCCCCAATCAAATAGCTTTTGGAACTGGAGTTTAAGTTTTTGACTGAAAGGGGGCTCCTCATGAGGCAAGTTGCTTTGCCTGCCAAGCAACACTAGACACATGACTGGTGTGACGGTCAAAGCCACAAATAGCGATGCGCCAATACTTATGATATAAGCGTAACCAAGCGGTTTAAACAATTCACCTTCAATGCTTCCTAAGGCAAAGATCGGAATGAAAGCCAGAATTACAATTAAAGTGGCAAATATAACTGAGCCCCTGATTTCTTTAGAAGCCCTAAAAATGACCTCTAGAACGGATGCTCGGTCCTGTTCTTCTTTTTGGGCGTTTTCTCGCAGGCGGCGATAGACATTTTCAACATCTATAACTGCATCGTCGACAACTTCACCCAGAGCAATTGCCAAGCCCCCTAAAGTCATAACATTGATACTTTGTCCAAAATACTTTAAAACACAAAGTGCAGTTAAAACCGATAAAGGAATTGCCAAAAGGCTTATGATGCTTGTACGCCAATTCCACAAGAAAATAAAAAGAACAAGCACTACCAAAATGGCGCCATCTCGAATTGCGCTTAAGACATTTTCAACTGAGTCTAGAATGTAGTCTGATTGGGCGTAGAGCTGATGAATTTTAACGTCTTTTGGAAAACTGGTTTTTATCTCTTTTAAAGCTTGCTCAGCTTCTCGTGAGACTTTTAAAGTATCGGCATTGGGCCTTTTATGAATTTGCAAAATAATGGCTGGTTTTCCATTGAAACTCCCATCGCCTCTCTTGAAAGCTGGACCCAATTGTACGTCAGCAACTTGTTTTAAAGTAATAGGAGTGCCGCCGATGGATTTAATAACTGAATTTGCCAAGCTCTCGATTGAGAGAATTCTTCCCTGAGTTTTAACTAGAATTTCTCTTTCGTCTCGTACAAAAAAACCGCCAGGCATAGAAACATTGGAATTACGCAAGGCAGCTTCGAGCTCCTGAAGAGTAAGGTCGAATTGTGCTAGCTTTGCGGGATTTACTAATACTTGATACTGTTTGGCTTCGCCACCGTAGATTGAGAGATTAGTTACACCCGGTACAGAGAGCAATCGGTTTTTTACCGGCCAATCGATTAGGGTGCGAAGCTCCATTGGAGAAGTTCTAGAAGAGGTGAAAGCAAAAGTTAATACATTGCCAACTGGACTAGAAATTGGATTCAAATATGGTTTTGCTTCAATTGGCAGCCTAGAGAGTGCAGTCTGCAATCTTTCAGAAATTAGCTGCCTTGCTAAATACTGATCCGTTCCCCAGTCAAAAATGGCTGTGACGGCCGAAAGACCGGGAGTAGAGAAACTTCGAATCGTTTTTAATTTTGGAGTACCATTCAAAGAATTTTCAAGTGGAATAGTGACCAGATTTTCGATTTCTTCGGGAGTCATTCCCGGCAGCTCGGTTTGAATGATGACTTGCGGAGGTGCAAATTCTGGAAAGACGTCTAGTTCTGTGTTTTGAACCGATTGAATACCAAAAACTATAAGCAAAAAGCTGGCTAAGAGAACTAACCAACGGTTGTTTAAAGACCATTTTATTATTGAATCAAGCATGGATTACCTTTCTGACTTCTAATTCTTTCTCTCCGAGCTAAATCTTCCGAGTAGAAAAGCGATTGCTATAACTGCAATTCCGCCAATAATCCACCACCAATTTAAAATTTTCTTTTCAGACTGATGCTCTTCCCCCGTAGCTTCTGCTTTGGCCGGCAGTAAATAGGCACCTTCTACCACCACTTCATCACCTACTTTTAAACCGCTCTCTATCTCAACCCAGTCTTTATGCTTATGTTGGCTAATTTGGACTTTTGTAGGGATTAAATTCCCGTCTGAGCGTACGTAAACATAATTAATGCCATTTCTTTCAACCAAAGCATTTTTAGCTAATAAGATTGCTTGTTCTTTTGTCCCTTCGGTCTCAATGCGCATTTGCACAAATTGCCCTGCCTTCAGCGACAAATTTGGATTATCGAGTAAGGCTTTGACTGCAAAAGTTCTTTGGGTTGAGTCTATAACTGGATTAATAAAAATAATTTTTCCACTATGAATTCCATCCGATTCACTTGGCAGAACTTGTACCCTCTGTCCTAGCTTGACCTTTGCAGTATCCTTTTCAAAAACTTGCCCGTTAGACCAAACTTGAGACAAATTGACTCCGTGCATGAGTATTTGACCCAAATCAACAGTCTGACCAATTGTCATTCCAATTTCCACAATTTCTCCGCTCAAAGGGGCTTTGAGGTAAATCTGTCCAGCTTTGGTTGCTCCAATTTGCTTTAAGCGTCGGTCAGTTGAGCTGGTTGATATACTCAAGTTTTGTTGAGCTGCTTTTAAAGCAGCTTGTGCATTTTTCAAACTATTTTCAGCTGCTTCTAAATCTTTTTGTGTGTTTATTTTGTGCTCGTAGAGGGATTTTTCCCGTTCGTAGCGTTTTTGCTCTAGGTCTAGGTTGGCCTTGGCCTGAGTAACCTGAGAGCGATAATTGGCTTGGTCTGTTTCACCGGTTGCGGATAGTTGAGTGACCTCCTGGCTCTCAAGCACAGCTAGATTTTGTCCTTTTGCAA
>JANRMG010000192.1:0-1569 GCA_033761855.1 Candidatus Caenarcanales bacterium | reverse complement strand
GTTCAGGCTCCCCAACGTAACAAAGAGGCATAGAAATAACAGGTACAGTGTTTGCATCTACTCTCGAAGCCCTCTTGAGAGCTTTGTAAACACCTTCAAAAAAGGAGATTGATTTGTCTGAGAGATTATTATTGAGAGTTTGAGTTAGTTTTGGAAAAACCTGAAAGAGAGCCCCGGGAATTTTACCTAAACCGGCGTCGCTTACTGGCAAAGACTTTGAATCCAATACGGCAAGTAGTTTTTCAAAACGGTTTCCTTTTGTTGCCTTTCTTTCTATCTTTACAGCTGCGATTTTACTTTCCTTTACTTTCTCCATTGAATGATTTGGATTACTTTCCTCTTGCTTTAGATTGCTTTCGGGGATTAGGCCATTTAGTAAAAGCATTGTGGAAACAAAAGGAACGCTCAAAGAAGAATCTTGAAGCGAATGTGAATTTGATTTGTCGGGATTCTCTGAGAAGTTATTTTTTCTTAAAATAGGCATTCTCAATTCCTTTCTTTAAGTTGTTAGGAACTTTTAACGATTTGTTGTTTGGATTGACGCACTTGTAGCTTGAAATGAGAATCAATGTTAAAAAATTGATTTTCATTAGAATCTAAAGAGCTAATGAAATTAAAAAGAATTTTGTTGATAAGCTTTGTGTTGATTTTGGTGATTCTTTATTTGTGTGTGACACGCCTCCTGCTGAATGTAATTCACTTACTTTTATAATCGTGATTTTGTCTTGTATTTTCAGCCATGAATACCCTCTGATTGTTTGATTAGATCAGAACCTTAACTAATTAAATTTTTTTAGTAATGTAAAGCGGCTCTTAAAGCTTCCCTTCAAAATTAAATTCTTTGCCAAAAGCAAATATTATTTTTTGGATTTTGCCTAAAGGCAGACCTCATGAGCAATTGATAAAGTAATTGATCAATTGATTAATTCGCGAAGGCATCATTCAGAAAGTGGCTTCTGATACAAGAGCTTTGACACTTTTAACCTTTCAATGTTGAAATAAACATACACAAACTTCAAGCATCCATCAAAACCTATACCAAAAGCCCTTTACCAAAATAGATGATGTGAGACAAGTGTTTTTTCGTGGATGCTTGAGACAAAGCACCACTGAGAGTTAACTAGACACAAAAAAACAAATATTTTGCAATTTGTAATAAGTCTATTATTTAAGAGAGAATTTATCTCTTTACTTCATTGCAACAACGTTTTGCGTAGCCGATGAATTAAGCTCAGCATAGGTTTTGAATTGACCAGCGGTAGCTAAAGAAGTAAGATTATTTAAAGCTGCAACTTGTTGTTGATTTAGGTTTTCGTCTTTGAGAGCGGGTACACTGCTTGCATAATTTTTAATAGCCTTTTGGTAGCTTGCAATAATATCTGATTTTGAAAATTCAGCTTTAGAAGATAAGTCGCTTTTCAGAACTATATCGCTATAAACAATTCCCAAAGCTTGATAATTAGAACTTGCGGTTACTTTTTCTCCGGCTGAGATTCGTCCTAAAATATCAAACAATTCATTAGCAATAACTATTGCCATTTGGGATTTTGAAGAAGCCATTTTGTTTTT
>JANRMG010000191.1:0-5009 GCA_033761855.1 Candidatus Caenarcanales bacterium | reverse complement strand
ACTGAGTGCTTCACCCAAACACAATAAATGCGGTAAATTTATAAAAGTTAGCAAATAAAAATATGCAATTTGGTGTTGTAAGATTTCCTGGTTCCAATTGTGAAAGGGACTGTATAGAAGTAGTTACTAGAATCCTTGGTCTCAGAGGGGTTCTCTTCGATTACAGAGAAACACCCAATTTAAAAGATGTGGTGAATTGCCTCATTATTCCAGGTGGTTTCAGTTTTGGGGATTACCTTAGAGCAGGAGCAGTCGCTAAAGCGAGCCCAATCATGAACTCAATCAAAAAGTTCGCCGAGCAAAAAGGGCTTATAATCGGAATTTGCAATGGTTTCCAAATTCTCACCGAAGCGGGTTTATTGCCGGGTGTTTTGCTTAACAATAGCAACAGTGGCTTCATCTGCCAGGATGCACAATTAAGAGTTGTCAACAACAATACTGCTTTCACCAATCTTTACAACCAAAACGAAATTATTAGCATGCCAATCGCCCATGCAATGGGCAACTACAATGTCACCGAAGCTGAACTTGTTCAGATGAGGGTAAACAACCAAATTATTTTGGAATATACAAATAATATCAACGGCTCAACCCAGAATATTGCTGGAATCTGCAATAAAACAAAAAATGTCTTCGGTCTCATGCCGCACCCAGAGCGATGCTGCGAGAGTGATCTTGGAGGGATAGACGGTTTAAGAATGTTCCAGAGTATTCTAAAAAACTCAATGGTAGCCGTTTAAGTTTTTAGTAGTGAAATTTCCAAAAAATAAATCGTTTATCCGAGAAGGTTTGAAACCTTCCGCTACCACTCAGTAATTAATAACTATCTCAACGATTGTTAGCAAATTTCTCAGACAGCCGTTTATAATTTTGTGGACTAAAGAATAAAATTTATGAATTTAGATTTAAAAGCCTTCATCGATTCAACTCTCTTTCAGATTTTCTTATTTTGCCTTGTGGGTGTGGTTTTTGGTGCAATCCTTGCAACACTTTCGCTAGTTGTACAAAAAGTTTTTGGAATCGGTAAAAAGAGACAAATTAAATCTCAAGTTTATGAATGCGGTATGAGACCGCTTGGAAAAAGCAATGTCCAGTTTGACATTAAATATTACGTTTTCGCTTTGATGTTCATTGTTTTCGACGTTGAATTTGTTTTCCTCGTTCCCTGGGCTCTTTCGATGAATTCATTCAAATCAATGAGCGCCAAATTATTCATTTTGACTGAAGCTTTTATTTTTATTGCAATCCTTGGTGTTGGGCTTTACTATGCCTGGAAAAAGGGCGCCCTTGAGTGGGAATAAGTATTCCGCATTAATCATCTTCAAATTTTGTATTTATATTTAAACCAAGTATAGTTGCTAGAAAAAATAATGATCTTTCGCTTATATCTTTTTCTTTAATTGGCCTGGAAATATTATAAACACTCCCAGTAGAAGAAATGAATGTATAAAATAGATCAGTTTTATTTATCTTAGGGGAAGAAACTTCCCCTTTACTTCTAAGAGCAGTAATAGCTTCCTTCCAACTAATAGAAGATCCAGAAGAACCAATTTGTCTGATTCTTTTTCTTATTTTGTTAATTGCTCTTTGTTGTTTTCTATTTGAATGAAATTTTGAAATACAAACAATATTTTGAATCAAATTAAAACTTGTTCTCTCAGCGAACAACCTTGATAAACATTATTTTGCAACATTTTACGTCTTAACACATCCAAAAACAAGTCTTTGTTGTTTGCCCAAGCTGGAGCAACTAATTCGTCTTTTCCGGGTGCTTCTCCCATGAGGCGGTGAACAGTCACTTCCGGAGGGAGAATTGCAAGAATCTTAATTACTAAATCTATGTAAGTGTCCATTTCAAGCGGCTTAATTAAACCTTTTTCATAATCGTAAGCAAGCTTTGTACCTTTTAAAATACACAAATTGTGAATCTTGATACCGTCAATCGGTAAACCCGCCAAAGCTTTTCCCGTCTCGAAACTCTTCGTGAGATTGGAATCATTGTCCTCATCAGGAAGTCCAGCAATCATATGAGCACAAATCTTGGTTCTCGGAGCTCTTTTTTTAAGCCTATGAACAGCGTCAAAGAACTCTTCGGAACTGTGTCCTCTATTAATTAAATCCAAAGTGGAATTATGAATAGACTGCAAGCCCAAGTCCACCCAAACTTCCAATTTATCGTTGTAGGATTCAATTAAATCAATCACATCGTCCTCTAAACAGTCCGGACGAGTCCCAATCGAAAGCATTACTACATCAGGATGATCAATCGCAGCATTGTAGACTTGCTTTAGGCGGTGAAGAGTAGCGTAAGTATTAGTAAAAGACTGAAGATAAGAAATAAATTTGTTGGCTTTATGGCGCTTCCGTTGCTTTTCTATACCGGTAGAGAGTTGGATATGAATGGGGTCTTCCTCCGATTGTGCCCGCGAAGAGGAACCGTCCGCCGTACAAAAAGTACAACCACCAAAAGCCCTCTTACCATCACGATTAGGGCAATCAAATCCACCCTCGATTGTTACGCGCCAAACAGTAGTCTGGAAGCGCTGTTTAAGATAGTTGTTAAATGAATTGTATGGCAGGTTAGACATTAAATAATTTATTTCGCTTTAGAAAGCTTTGCGCTCGAAACAGCAATATTAGGACTATCCGGATTAACACTTAGCTTTCGCGATGAAGGGTGAATTACTAAATCCATATCTTCCATCGGAATTGCACCAAGCAGGACTTCTTCTCCCAAAACAAGAGCTCCAACAAAACAGGTTCTTGATTCGAACTTTAACATAATTGGACCAACATACGAACACAATTGTCTTCTACCATCGGCCAAGACAACTTCTCTTTTCTCAATTTCCTGTAACTCCAACTGAAGCACAAGATGCGAAGGAATGCACAGATGCAAAGCCCCAGAATCAACCAAAGCGGTTACTTCTAAACTTTTTAATTGTAATTTTGTTGGATTTGAAAGTTCAATACTCGAATAGACAAGTCCCATAATTATTTTCTGCTCACAACAAATACATTTTACAATTAGCCCAAGCACTTTATTGTCAAATTTATTAAAATAACAGTCATTTGAATTTAATTGCTTTTATTAAAATCTGTGAATGAAAAAAACCTTATTACTCTGTGTTTTCTTGCTCTTGCTCTGGCATTTTCTTTAGGGGCAGCCGCTTTTGACCTTAAAACCCGGAAGATTCCAAACAAATACAATTTAACTTTTTTCATAATTGCTTTGACAACAAAAATATTTTTACTTTCAACTTCATCAAAATATCTTCTTAACGGCATGATAGGAGCTCTAATTGGCTTCGCCATCTTTTTACCCTTCTTTATTTTACGCCTTGCCGGAGGTGGCGACATTAAACTCTTAGCCGCTCTAGGGATGGTTCTTGGTTGGCAGCACTTTTTGTGGGTTTTTGTATTAACTTCTGTAATTGATGGTGCAATCTTAATTCCTGCGAGGTGGCTTTATAGAATCTATGTTTTTCTCAGCATGCCTCTTCCACTTTCTGAAAAAATAAGTAATCTAAAAGAACAAGTAGAAAGTTTAAAACGTTCTCATAAAAATCCTTACGCTCTGCCAGTTGCTCTAGGCTGTTTAACTTATATCTTAATCTATCTGCTAAGTGGTGATTTCTTTAAAACCGCTCTAGGAAAGGAATTTGACATACATGGTTATTATTAACACTAACAGAGCCCCTAGTTATGGTTAACCCGCCTAGGGTAATTAACTAGTGTTAGCAATAACTGTAATGAAGAGTGTTTAAACCTGTTTCTGCAAGTTTTTTCATTACAAACCAATTAACTGATTTAGGGCACTTTCCCGGTATGAAGATTATGAAAAGGATTATCAATCTTATTTCTTTAGCAGTAGCTTGTTATGTTCTTTTTGCGCCTTTAAGTTTTCCTGTAGAAGCTAGAGCAAAAAAACAAACTGAAAGCGCTCAATCTGAGACCGTCAAATCCGCTGAATCCAAAGCCGATTCAAATAATGGACAATTGTGGATTGATTCTTCAACTGAAACACCTGAAAACAATTCGGATTTTCAATACCAGAGTCCAGGTTACGAAAGTGAAACTCATTCAAAGCCCTTTACTATTATTGGTTTAATTGTTTTATCGTTGGCCGTTGTAATTGGAATTATGATTTGGAGCATTAATACAGTAAATAACAAGAAAAAAGTTATAGAAGAAGTTCCCAGCACTTCCCCTAAAAAATCCAACTTTAAAATCTTGGATTCATTGATTTTGGAAAACGGAAAAACTCTTTATTTAATCCAAGCCTTTGGAAAAAACTTAATTATTGGTAGCTCCTGGAGCTCAATCTCTTTGATTGGTGAAATTGATGAATTGCCCAAAGAAATTGCTACAAACATAAAAATATCAGAAGTAGTAAGTAATACGAAACAAGTAAAAACTTCAAATCTTGACTTTTTAACCTCAGAAGACCAGCCTACGAAGAGCATAGCCGAAGTAGGCATTAAAAGAATTTTTGGTGAGTCAGAAGATTCTGGTATTACTTTGCCAGCTAAACCCATTCAAATTGTGCCATCCAACGAGGCATCTGAAAACATTGTAAATGAAAAAATTTCCTCTCAACCACTAACTTCAAAGAAAGAAATTAAAACTTCTTTTCGTGATGAACGCAAGAAAATCTACGAACAGCATGATTGGAAAAGCCTCTATTCATCGATAGAGCCACCATCGACAGGTCAGATCAAAAGGTCTTACTCGGATTCTGGCAAGACTGGAAGCGACACCCAAACAAAAAGACCCAGCTGGTTAAGAGAAAAAGAAGCCAGAATAAACGCTATTGAAGCTTCATTTGCCGAAAAAGAAAACAAAAAAAATGATATTTATGATGAGAATGTTGAAAAGCCCTCTAATCAAAACTCAGAAATTCCGACAATAGAAAACCTCAATCTTGATGCTTTACCAAATATCAACGAAAGAGAAGAAACGCAAATCAGTTACTTGTCTCAAAGCCAGATTTTAAACTCTTCTTCGGG
>JANRMG010000190.1:0-2160 GCA_033761855.1 Candidatus Caenarcanales bacterium | reverse complement strand
TTCCTTTTTACTACAGGAACTCTCAAGACCTTACCCTCGGTGCTAGTGTTTATCTTGAAGAAATCCAAAAAAGACTAAGAACTGTAGTTGATTTTTCTGTAGGGACAATGTTATCATTAGACGATTTATTCAACAGAATATGTTGTAATAAGCACTTTATAGCCTTTTCCATAAGAGGAGAAACCTTATGGAATGGAACAGATTGCTTTTGGCCTCAAACTGAAATTATCCCAAGGTTAAGATATTATGATTATAACCCAATTAGAAATTCAAACTTTAACTTCTTCATTAGTACGGATATTGGAATGTTTTATAGTGGAATTCCTATAAAAGATGATGACAGGATGTATCTTGCCTCATTGATGTCATTCATTGCAAAGTTTTGGATAATGTTTCATGAAGAATCACATTATTGGCATGGTCATCTACATTTTGCACAAGAACATAGGATAAATTCGCTTTTAAGAATTTCTGAAAATGGTATGAAGATAGAACAAGAAATCTCCGACTTATACAGAACATTTGAATGGCAAGCAGATAGAAATGCCACTTCTAGTCTTGTTTCATTATTTTTTGGAAAGGGTAATATGCCTTATGAGTTACCAAATTATTTAAAAAAGGAAGAACTTCTGTTGGAAAGCTATTTCAGGATTTTATTTTGTGCTGTTGGCTCATTGATAATGATTTTTCAAAAGAGTAATATTTTAATGGGAGGGTCTTCATATTATCCATCTACTCAAACGAGATTGACTAGTATGTTTGGGATCACTATATCATCAATTATAGATATAAATAGAAAGGGGAAACTTTGGGTTGATGGCATCGATGAACAAAAATTACAAGAAATCCTAATTAATGCAGAATTTTCCGCATTATTGGATTTAATGGCTGTTGAAGATATCATTACTGATGAGGTCGAGTATGATAATGATAAGTTGAAAAGTAATTTAGATTTAAATAATGTGAAAAATTTAAATTTCATTCCAAATGGAATAGATGAATTAGCAAAAGTTGCACAAGGAATAGTGATGAACTTAGATTCTGGAGAAAAAAAAATAAATGAAATTTGGTTTGATGAATATCGGCAGCTAGTTGGATATCATAACTACATCTATGATGAACTCCTTGTGAATTCACGAAAGAAAGCAGAATTAAATGGAAATAGCCCATACTAAATTGAGTGGCTTAGTAAAATTTAGTATTTATTTGTGACACTTTTCAATCAGCAATATCTACACCTTTCACCAAATTGGAACCAAAAATCCATCTCTCCAAATAACCAAATTTAAAATCATAGAAGTAAAGTACGCCTCTGTGATACAAGACTACCACAAAAGCGAATGGAAAGAATTCAGCGCCAGCGTCATTAAACTGGACGGCTACAAATGCACCAACTGTGGCCGGACCAACTAGGAAGCCATTCTCCAGGTCCACCACAAAAAATACATCGATGGTCGAAAGCTATGGGAATACGGAACAGCAGACTGCACCACCCTTTGCAAAGGCTGCCATGCTGCCGAGCATGGCCACATCAAACCCAAAAGCGGCTGGGAATAGGTCTGTGACGATGACCTTGGCGACTTAATTGGAACCTGTGAAAACTGCGGCACCAATATCCGCTACGTATTTACCATCTTTCATCCAAAGTGTGGAGTGCTGGAAGTAGGCAAACTCTGCTGCGATAACCTAACCGATACCCAGCTTGCCTCTAACAAAATGGAATCTTTAAAAAGGTATGAGAGAAGGCTGGCGCACTTCAAAAGCTCGAAAAAATGGAAATACAATGGTGAGGTGCTGGAGATCAGGCAGGGCTCTTTTGATATTCAGGTGAGGCAGAAAGAGGGCTTGTATTATTTGACCTTCACCAACTGAGTAAAAAGCCTTATGGGGCTTTGGATGGGGCTAAGGCGGCGGCGTTTAGGGCTATTGAGTCTGGGGATTTGGTGGAGTATTTGATTAGAAAGAGTGTTTGTTTTGTTGTTCCAAAAAAGAAGATAAAAATAAGGTGTGTATCATGATTTGGTCTGAGCTTAGTGATGGCGGCGGATGTTTTTTGATTGAGCTGGTTTTTGAGAATTAAAAAAATCACTATATTGCGTGTCAAACTAAGTCATAAAATGGGTCATTGAACCCAAAGTGGAAGTACACCTAACTAAAGAG
>JANRMG010000189.1:0-5251 GCA_033761855.1 Candidatus Caenarcanales bacterium | reverse complement strand
CAGTCATATTCATAGAATCATTTGATACAATTGATTGACGTGGTGTCATATCTACATAATCTGTATCACTACGATCAGTCAATAAAGATGAATATGAATATGTTTAACCTGCTCACTCAAAATAATTGAGTAAACTCTTTTTGCGCCGACCTTTTCAAGAACCTGCATCCACTCGTGAGCTACTACGAACAAAGAGGGTGGTAATTTGGAATAGTTAATGATTTCTTCTGAAGTCGCAAGTTGTAAATAGCCGCATCTTAAGCCCTTTATGGCTACAAATTTATGATTTGAAGAATGACCAATAAATGAACTCTTTATTAGGGCTTCTGACATTACTTAACCGGAGATACCGCTTTAGGTGTGCTTGCAGAAGAGGGTTGAGCATTAGATTCTTTGGCTAAAGTACCAACCAATCTGGTTTGTCCCGGAGTACCGTTTTTCGCTAAAAACTCAAGAGCAGGCTGACTCAACTGAATGTTTGGATATTTAGCAGTAAGGTGCTTCTTCATGTTCTCGATTGTAAGAGGCTCTAGATTAAAAGGATCTTCGTTTATTACCAAGGCAATGTCACCATCGTGGTTTTGGAAATCAAAACGAGTGTAATGCACGACCACTGGAGTTCCGACATGTACCACTCTATAAAGCTCCTCTGAATCAGGGATCTTCATTCTAATGCAACCATGCGAAACAAATTTACCAACCGAGTTTGGCTGATTTGTACCGTGGATTCCATAACTTTGATTTAAAGTCGAATTTTTGTAAAAACCAATCCAGCGAGTCCCCAAGGGGTTCCCTGGACCGGGAGGGATTTTTACGCCTTTTTTATAAGGGTGCAACCAACCCGGACGATCATCCATTTCAAGAACCTGAAAAACACCTGTTGGAGTTAAAAAATCTTTGGATTTTGATACACCAATAGGATAGGTCTTGATAACTTTGGAAGTTGTACGGTAATGAAGCTTGCGTTGAATTAAATCAATTTCTACATAAGGAAGCTCTGCTTGGGGTTCTTCAGCTCTTATAGAAAAAGCTGGAACAAAGTAAGAAAAAATAAAAGCGGTGAGTAATATAAAAAATAGGTTTAGCCTTATGCTCATAGTCTTTTTTGTGATTAGTCTTTTCTAAGATTCTTGTAACAATGAGTTTATTGTAGATTAGAAGCACCGAAAGCGCTATTTAATTAAATAATTGTTTTGTTAAATTTAACTATAAAAAAGAGCCTTAACTCTTTGATTAAAACAGTGAAAAGGCTCTTTAAAATATTTAAAAATTACTTTTAGTACAAGCCTGGAAAATAATTATCTGATTTAGTTTTTACTTCTTCTTTAACTTCTTCGGTCTTCATGACTGAGGGCTCTTGCTGAATACCTTCGTCTTGCTTGATTTCTTTAGTTCCTTCTTGCTTAACTTCTTCAGTCACCACTTCATTGTTCACGACTGGTTCTTCAATCTTAGTTTCTTCAACTTGTTTCTTTTCTATTTTTTTTCTAACTGGCTTAGCAGCGCAAGGATCGCAAACTGGTTCTGGATCACAACATTTTTTGCCCCATGCTTTACTTTTTAAGCTCCCTATAGCGAGCATAGAAATTAGTGAAAGGCTTAACATGCCCATCTTCAAAGTAATTGTGTTTTTCATAAATTTTACAAATATTAACGTAAGCAAAACTTATGATAAATGAAGTCTTAAGCTTTTTCTATTCAACCAAAGACGAGTATTGCAAGAATCAGGACTTATGATTGTTGTTGAATATATGCTTCATTGCGACGATTAACTCGTAGTTAGTCATTTCAAAAGTCACCGGAGTAATTGATATATAGCCATTAGACACTTTACTTACATCAGATTCGGGATCATTGTCGGAAGTTAAAAGATCGCCTGAGAGCCAATAATAAAAACGACTACGAGGATCCATTCTTTCTTCATAAGTATCTTTGTACATCCTTGAGCCAAGAGTAGTGAGAGCCATACCTTTAACTTCAGTTTTTGGAAGAACTGGTAAATTTACATTAAAAATAGTTTTTGATGGCCATTTAAAATCTTTAGCATTTAGTTTTTCTAAAATCTCAGGCACAAAAGAAGCTTCTTCATCAAAATCCTTAATTTTGTACTGAGACACACTTAATGCAATGCTTTTAATTCCGTAAATTGCTCCTTCCATAGCGGCACTTACAGTACCAGAATAAAGTACATCGGAACCCATATTTGGACCATGATTAATTCCTGAAATTACAAAGTCGGGCTTGAAATCAAGAACTTTATTAATTGCAATTTTTACGCAATCTGCGGGAGTTCCATCGATAGCAAAAATTCCTTTTGCTCCTGGGAAAAAGTCATTGGGAATAATATCAACTCTTAAGGGACGGTGAAGTGTAAGAGAGTGACCGGATGCGCTTCTCTCTTTGTCTGGAGCGACTACATATATTTCGTAGCCTTTTTTTATTAAAACAGTACAGAGAGATCTAAGTCCTGCTGCGTGAATTCCATCATCGTTACAAACTAATATTTTCAATTTACTCAAATTCCTTTAATAATTTTTTTGTACTAAATTATGATGCTGAGTTTTACTTTACCCAATTTTTTACAAAAAATTTCATTAAGCTTATTTTTCTATATTTTCGAAAGAAGATTAATATATGGTTATAAGGAGATTTAAACTTGGTACAGGATATTTATAGAAGTTTTCTCTTTAAGCTTATTAAATGAACTCTCTGAGCCAGTGAAGTTTATCAGTGTAGATTAGCAGCGAATCAATTAATTGGTGAATCAAGAAATAAAAAATTTAGAATTTTTTAAAGAGATCTTTAACACTCTTAAAACTGGCGTGGTCATTTTTAAAGATTCTGAGATTGTAGATCTGAACGATTCAGCCAAAGAATTATTAAATATAAAAGACCTTAATGAAAATAATCCTTATTACGAGAGTTTACTTGCATTAGTAAAAACTAAAGAAAATAACTACAGCAAACAGCTGACTGGAATTGTTGGTAAACCTTTAACGGCAAATTTAAAATTAATTGGTGATTATAGTCTCGTTGAACTGACTGAATCCTTTGAAACAAGATTGGGAGAAGCAAGCCACGAACTACGTAGGCCTTTAACAAACGTCAAAACTTTGGTAGACACTTTACATTTATGGGGAGCCGCTGAAGACCCGGTTGCGCGCAAAAAGTTTTTAGGACAATTACACACCGAAGTCCAACGCTTAACCAAACTTGTAGAAGAACTTTTAAATCTTAGTCGCATTCAAGCGGGTTCAATTCCCCTGGAGATTCACCAAATTGCGCTTAAATTTTTAATACAAGAAACCATAGATATGCTCGAGGAGCAAGCCTCAGAAAAAGGGGTGGAAATAATCAACAATATTCCCGACAATTTTGTCTTGGTTGCTGACATGGATAAAATTACGCATGTAATCCAAAACCTGATTGAAAACGCCATTCGCTACAACCAGCCAAACGGCAAAGTCATTATCAATCCAATTCAAAACAAATTTAGTTTTTCAATCGAAGATACAGGAAAAGGAATTGCTAAAGAAAATCTTCCGCACATCTTTGAAAGATTTAAAAGATTCAACAAAGAAGTCCCTGGAACCGGATTGGGACTTGCTATTGTAAAAAGTATTGTGGATCTTCACGGTGGAAAAATCATAGTTGATTCTGAAATTGACAAAAGCACAAAATTTACGATTGAAATTCCTCCGCGTGAAATGGCTCTTCCACCGGGGGCGTAAACCCCTCATCCCCAACCCTTCTCCCACAAGGGGAGAAGGGAGAAAAACAGAGAATTTTCCTCTCTCCCCTTGTGGGAGAGAGGTGGCCGAAGGTCGGAGAGAGGGTTCTACACCAAACTATTTGGCATTAAATCAAAAATAATGCGTGACCGCAAATTTAAAGTTCTAAGATTTATTCGTCCAATCTCTTGCAGAGAAGTTACAAAATCCGTTTTTAAGAGAATATGCCAACGATAAAGTTTATTTACTTTTTCAATTGGGCAAGGAGCAGGCCCCAGAACCTCAGCTGAAAAAAGATCTTTGCGCAAATATGTAGCTAAAACCTCTGAGTCTTTGCCAGCCAAAATGTCATCTTCGTTGGAAATTACAAAACGTGCCAACTGCACAAAGGGCGGAAAGCGAAATTCCTGGCGACCAAGAAGTTCTGCTTCGTAAAACGAGTGATAATCATGTTTAGCGGCAAACTGAATTATTTTATTCTCTGGATTGTAAGTCTGAAAGATAACTTTGCCAGGTTTGTCGTGTCTTCCGGCGCGACCTGCTGCTTGTGTTAAAAGCTGAAAAGTTCTTTCAGCGGCGTTAAAATCAGTGGAAAAAAGCCCAGATTCAGCATGAATAGCAGAAACCAAAGTTACGTTTGGTAAATCCATTCCCTTGGCTACCAATTGTGTTCCAACTAAAATTTGGCTTTTCTCCGATCCAGACTGAGAGTTGAGCTTGTCCCAAACTTCTTGCATGCCGTTTCTTTTGCTTGAAATGTCGCGGTCGAGGCGAACAACTTCGGCCTCGGGAAAATGACGTTTGACTTCAAGCTCTAAACGTTGTGTCCCGAGGCCAGCCTGTTTTATTCTTGGACTTCGGCATTCAGGGCATTCTTTGAGCAAAGGAGTTTGTGCATTGCAATGATGACAACGCATAGAATTTCCGTGAGTATGATAAATCAGAGGCACAGAGCAGTGATCGCAAAAATGCGCATATCCGCAATCCCGGCAAAAAACATAATTAGCAAAACCTCTTCTGTTAAGAAGCAAAATTGCTTGCTCTTTATTTTCTACACACTGATTCAAAGCCTTTTTCAAAGTCCGAGAAAAAATCGATCTGTTTCCATCATTCAATTCCTGTCTCATGTCAACAATTTCAACACTTGGCATTTCTTGGCCTCTGAATCGGTTAAGCAGTTCAAGCACGGAATCTTTGGCCTTAAGATCATAAAAGGTATCAACGCTCGGAGTGGCGCTCCCAAAAAGCAGAACGGCCTTATTTTCTTTTGCTCTCTCTTCCGCAATTAATTTGGCATCATAAAAAGGCTTGTTGCCACTTTTAAAGGATCCATCGTGTTCTTCGTCGACTATGATTAAACCAATATTTTCAATTGGAGCAAAGACAGCCGAACGAGCTCCAACTATAATTTTGGCTTCGCCACTTAAACACTTTTCCCAAGCCTCAATGCGTTTACCATCCGAAAGATTGCTGTGCCAGACAAAGATTTCCTCATCGCAAAAAGCCTGCTGCATCCGCTC
>JANRMG010000188.1:0-3388 GCA_033761855.1 Candidatus Caenarcanales bacterium | reverse complement strand
AGTATCAGACAAGGCTAAGCTTGGGTTCTTAAAGATTGAAAGAGAAAAGAAGACGGAGCATGTTACCAGAGGAAGTACGATTGGGGCTTTGGATGGGAATGTGAATATTAACGTTGGAGATTCTTCAACTGATGGGACTTTCAGGAATATTGCCAGTGATGTTTTTGCCAATAAAAATATTGATATTTCTGCCAAGAACATTGAAATTAGCGATGCAATTCATCAATCGATGAATGAGTATGATTCTTTTGGTTTAAACGCTTCTGCCAGTGGGATAAGTTTGGATTATCAGAGTACGGATTATACAGTCTCAACGCATCAATCGAGCAACTTAATGGCTGGTGGAAAATTAACTCTTAATTCGGGTGACAAACTCCAGATAACGGGTTCCAACTTGCTTGCTGGAAACGATTTGAATTTGACCGGAAAAGACATAAGCATTCAAAACGGGCTTTATACCGATACCTTTGAGAGCAAGGGTGGAAGCCTCTTTGCAGGAGTTGGGCCGGGTTATATTACCCTCGGTGCTTCTGCTAACCGTTCAGAAGGAAGCTCTGAGACTTTGACACCGAGTTTGGTTAGTGGGCAGAATGTAAACATTAACAGCGCAAATTCAACCAGCGTTCAGGCTTCGGTTCTTAGTGCTCAAGATGCAATAAACATAAGTTCTCCTAAACTGGATATTCACGGGAAGTATGAGAAATCCGAGAATGAAAGCTACTCCGGAAGCGGTTTTGTTATGATTGGCCCGAATGGGCCTGCTGGAGGGGGAAGTTCGGTTAACTACGAGTATTCTAAAGAGGGGGATTATAAGAACTCAGTTTTAACTGCTGAGCAAGTTAATTTAAATTCAGGGAATCAGGCTTTGGCTGGGGTTGTGATTAACGGGCAAGAGACAAACCCGCACGAGGATTATTCGGATGGGCATTCGTTCAGCGGAGGTTTTAGTTATTCGGATGCATTAGGTAAGTTAAGTTTTATTGGGACTGTTGATGGGATACCGGTAGCGATTGGGAGCATTGATTTAAAGACTCCGGGAGCGGGTTCTCAGGCGGTGAGCAATTATGCTTCGCAGGGGCAGCAACTTCCATTAGATCAAGTTACAGACAAAGTTGATGTAATCAACGAGACTTTAAATGCAGTTGATAAAGCCCGTGAAAGTGGGTTGCTAAGTGGAGATGAACTTCTTGCTTTGGATGATATACAGAGACAACTGGAATCTGCTAAAGAGTTTGAGTTGCTTTATGGAACGAGTAATTCACGTCAAATTACAGACAGTTTGATTTCATCATCGGGTGGACGATTTGCCGAGTTCATTCCTGAGAAATTGCCTCAGGCTGCTTTGGACGAGATGAAGATAAGCTTCAAGAGACTTGAGATTGAAAGTGCTCATGCTTTAAATAAAGGTCTTTCCAATATTCCAATCGCTGGAATAGCCTTTGGATTAATAGATTCATTTATTTATGCAAATCAAGGTACTGCTTATCCTCATCTGCAGGGCGTTGGGATTACCAACCAACAGAATTTTGATTCGCTGATTAATGCGGGGCTTAGTTCTTTGCCTCTGCCGGGTGGGAAGTTGGTTGGAGAAGCTACTGAAAAGCTTATTCAGAATCAATTTTTCAAAAGTGCTCTGCAATCTTTCAAAGGTACTGCCTTAACAAATGCTGGCAGAGCTGTAACGAAGCATCCTGAGTATTTTGGATTTAATTCTACAGAAAGTTTAACTAAAGTATATAGAACATCAGAAGAGCTAAATAAGCTAGGAGCAGATGCAATAAAAAATATTTTAAGAAATGGTACTAAGACTACTGGAGCAAATGGAAGATTTCCAAATGGTTGGATTACTTATACTCTTCCCGATGGCAATGCCGCAAGTTGGTCTTTGGATGGTACATTTATAGGATTTAGAGGTGTTAGATAATGATTAAAAGATTATTCAAAGTAGAAAAGGTTGGAGATATAAATTCTGATTATCCATATTTAGAAGTCTTTTCCGAAAATTGCTTGAACCCTTTTTTGGAAATATCAATATCTTCAGAAAAGAAAGTAATTTTCAAATTTTACGCTTCTTCTGATGAGATTTTTTTAACATATGAAGAAGTACAGCAACTACTAGATAAAAGTAAAGTTCTTTTAGAGAGCAGCCTTAATAATGAAAATTTTATTAAAGACTATTTTTAGATTCGCACAGCACTTCTTTTTCTTTTGCAGCGGGGAATGCGGGGGTTAGTGCTGGAGTTGGTTTTGATGATTTCTCGGTTGCTGGAGGAGCAGGAAGAAACAACTTCTTAAGCCTTAGTTATGACCAGTTTTCGATTGGAGCGGGATCTTCGACCAATGGAGATGGTTCACATACGACGAGTATGTTTGGTTCAGCCTATGGAGTGAGTGGAAGCTTTGGACAAACAACGGATAATCCAAGAATAACGAATGACCATCCAATCTTTTCGGGGAATCTTAGTTATGGAGCTTTCGGTACCAGTGGTAGTTTTCAGCATGGAGAACTGAAAGCTGTTAGCGGTGGAGCGGGGCTTTTGTTACTGGTGGTCGTTTAGGTGTTAAGTATGCTCCTGAGTTTATGAAGGGTGTTGGGAAGTTTGGGGATGATGCTTTCAAGGCGACTCAAGGTCAGATTAGACAATTCGAACGCCAACTATTAGAGCATGGAGAAGACTCTTTATTAAAATCAAAGGCTAAAATAGAAAGACGATTAAATGAACATTCAATTAAGGTAAAAGAATATAAAAAACTTGGAGGACATACTAGTTCAGTAGAAAGGGAAATCCGCAATTTCAGACAACAACTCAATGCTATAAACGAAGTTCTAAGGAAAATAAAATGAAAGACAAAGTGTCACAAAATATACAAGATTTAAACTTTCTTGCAGAAAAACTAGCCAGAAATAAAAGTCTTATAAAGTTTAATAATCCAAATGAATCTGAGCCTGAATCTTGGTCTCTTGCTTATGCTTTGTTGGAACTAGAAAATTCTTGTTCAAAGTTCACTAAAGAACTTCTGCCAAAACTAGTATCTGAGAATTTATCTGAAGATGAAATTAACGACTTGCTTCATGAAATAGGAGAAGAGCTAAGGCATATTCTTTATCATATAAAAGATTCTAAGTTTTATTCTTATTTAGATAGTTAAGTAACCTCTGAAAAATACCAAGGGGTGGCAAGGAAGTAGAAAAGTGTGAGATCATTGACTGGGTCAACGAGAAAGCCAGATGAATTACCAGTTAAGTTTCATAGATCCAGCCTACAATCCACGAAAAACTAGAAAACAAGAATTCCTTGCAAAATTGCATAAATGTGTTCCCTGGAAGCTTATGGAACGAGTGGTCTGGAAACACATGAAGAAAAATAAACTTGGCTGACCTTGAACA
>JANRMG010000187.1:0-4729 GCA_033761855.1 Candidatus Caenarcanales bacterium | reverse complement strand
AATTTAAAGCATCTTTCCGAGCGTTCCAAGAAGTATTTTGAAGCAACCTTGGCTTATGTTTCTGCTGCCTTCAATCTTGTGCTTAGACTCTTTGGCTCTTTTGCTAATCTTTCTCTCTAGTTTAATCCGCACCATTAGTTACTTAATGCATTGCCTTACTTTACAAAAATTGCTGAATACGCCGAGAAAAATAAGTTAGCTTTAGACCTTGTTGTAGTAGGACTACCCGGACAAGATTTAAGCAACATTAAAGGAATGGTTGTAGAGAATGGTAAGCTGGTTGGTCTCAGTCCAAGCATCTATAGCATCCAAAATCCAGGCAAGACTTATAGAGACTCCCTGAAAAATTCTTTAGAGACACTTACTCAGCTTTATGACCCACAAACAAACTTTACAATTATACCTTTGAGTGCATCCTGTCTTGGAGCCTTGGAAGGCTCTGCAAGTATTGCTTCCCAAAACTTAGAACGCTCAACAAATCCTGGAAGTGTAAGGGTATTTCTGCTGTCTTGTTATGGTGGATTAACTTCATTCTTTAGCAATAATCCTCTTAGAAGTGGTACCTTTCAAAACGTTGGACGTACATTTATCTCTCCTTTCATAAATCTTGGAGGAATTGGTGAGTTGAAACCAACCGGTTTTGCCAGCCCTATTGAGGTAAGTACACAGAATCCTCCACGACAATCAATATTGGAGAAATTAGGTTCAAAGCCTTCACAAGCGGAAGCTTTGTCTAATCTCAAAAATTCTATTCTTTCTCAAACGGCATTAGGAGGAAATGTAAACGTTGCTGCTGTTCAAGTGGACTGGACTTCAACTCTTGGAGAAGAAAGACGAAGATTCATAACCTTAATTGGCCCGCAAATTGCACAGTCTAATTTACCAAATTTTTCTGCACAGTTCATCGGATCCACAGGTGACAAGACTGCAAATTGGGGAATTCAACAACAAATCAGTTCTTCTTTAGGAAACTTTGCTTTGCCTCCAATTGGCTTGGCTGGAGATACACACAATCTTGGAAGAAGCTCAAATCAGACATTAGAAAAAGTTATGCAACCAATTTTAGAATCTTTGATCGATCAACAGGGTAAACCGACCAAATCCGAAGGTTAAACCTTAAACCTAGCAAATTTTCATTCCAAACCAACCGAACTACCAGCCACAAAACCCGTACTCCAAGCCGCCTGAAGGTTATATCCACCGGTAAAGCCGTCTAAATCCAAGACTTCGCCCACCCAGTAGAGTCCCTTTTGGAGCTTGGATTCCATGGTCTTTGAATCGACTTCGTCTAAACAAACACCACCGGCGGTTACAATTTCTTCTCCCGAAGGACAGATTCCTGCGATATTAATTTTTAAATTTGTCAAATGCTCAACTATTTGCTCAAGTTCCGAGTTGCTAATTTCAGCGCAGGTTTTTTCGGGATTTAAAAATACAAAAGAAAGAATAGTTTCTTGCAATCTTTCGGGAAACATTTTGTCCAAACAGTTTTTTGTTCGCCTCCTGGGGTTCTCTCTCCAGGTCTGTCTTAAAGACTGCCTTAAAGACTCTTTTAACTTTTGCGGTTTCTCTTTTGGAAACAAGTTTAGGAATAACTCATACTTGCCCGAGGAATAATCGCTCCCGGCCGCCAGACTGGTTATTTTAAAAACGCCGGGCCCGCTCACTCCCCAATGTGTGAACAAAAGCGCTCCGCACTCTTTTGCAAGCAAATAATCATTCGCAAACAGCTTAAGTTCTATCTCTGGAAGAGCGAGACCCTTGAGTTCATGCACCCAAACATCTTTAGAAACCAGACCGGTTAAAGACGCTTTTGGCGGAACAATTTGGTGTCCAGCCTTGACTGCCCATCCGTAAGCATCACCACTGGAACCGGTCTTTTGATAACTCATTCCTCCGCAGGCAATAATTAGATTTTTGCAAAGCAGCTCCGTCCCGTCGCTTAAAATTAGCTTTTTTATAGAATCGCTTTGAAATTCAATATCTTTTACATTTTGGTTGAGCCTGATTTCAACTTTGTTCCGAAGGCATTGGTCTTCAAGAACCCTCATCACATCAGCAGAATCATCAGAGACAGGAAAAACACGACCATCCTCTTCGGTCTTGAGTTTAAGCCCTCTTTCGGAGAACCAAGCCATGGTGTCTTGGTGGCTAAAGCGGCTGAAAGGCCCCCAAAGAAATTTGCTCCCGCGCGGATAATTTTTTAAGAAATCCCTAATCGATTGGTGTTTGTTGTTTGTAACATTACACCGCCCACCGCCAGAGATGAGGACTTTGCGCCCAAGCTTTGGCCCTTTTTCGAGAAGCAGCACTTTTTGGTCTTGAGAATTATTTGAGCTGGCGGTAATGGCAGCCATTAATCCGGCGGCTCCGCCGCCTATGATGATTAGGTTGTGTGGTTGGTTTTGCACAAAAATATAATCACGAATTCCTAGAATATTTACTACCTTTTCTTACCAAAACAGCTTGTCCAATATCTGGATTTATTCTCTGATCATTACCATTTTTCCTTAATTCTTCAGAAATACCTTTCAGAATAAATCCCTTTCCATCATTCAAAGCCATCAAATAAATCAAATCAGTGTTAACAACAAGAATTCTTTTTAATCCAAATCTGTGGTGATAAAGATTTCCTTCTGAATATTTATAAGCAATTGATCCAGTAGACTTGTTCTGCTCATCCATTTCAATATTTCCTGACCAAGTTTCACCATTGCCTTCTCCCTTAACTGTTTTCAATTGAATCTTTAACAAGTTATCACCAAGATATTCGAGTTTTACTTGACCATTGTATTCCTCTTCTATCGCTTGAGGATTAGGTAAAGTAAAGTACCTTTAAAGCAAAATTCTTCAAATTGGCCTTCTAAGGCAAGCCAAAAATTAATTTTTTTCCAAGAATAAAAAATTCGATCAATTAAAATAACAAAAAACCCTGTAAACAAGCTTATTGAAATATCCTGAAAAGAAACACTTTGTTTTTTTATTAAACAAATGAAATAAAAAACAATCGAAATTAATGCTAAAACAGCCAATCCCAAATTATTTTTCAATATAAATTTCGAAGCTTTTATGAATTTGCTCAAATCTAAATCTCCTCATAAACTGAAGAGCCACCCTTCTTTTTCTTGCCACCTTTTTTATTGGACCCTCCCTCTTGTTGAGCTTCTCCAGCTTCGCTGGCTTTGCGAGACTTAGAAAACAAATATTCCTCGTAAGGCCCAGGATAATCCTCTATGCCTTCGGCAGTAAAGGCAAAAATGCGAGTTGCTGAATGAGAGATTAAATCGCGGTCGTGGCTAACAAAAATAGCCGTGCCCTCAAACTTTTGTAAGCCTTGAGAAAGCGCACTCACAGCCTCAAGATCTAAGTGGTTAGTCGGTTCATCCAAAATTAAAAGATTGTGCTGCTGAAGCATAAGCTTAGCCATAATCAAACGCGCCGATTCACCCCCCGAAAGCTTGTCCGTCATCTTTTGAGCTTCCTCTCCGCTAAAGAGCATACGCCCTAAATAATTACGAAGATTTTCCCCATTCTCGTCTTTGAGGCTGGCATCCAACCATTCAAAGGCTGTCATACCGGGTGCAATGTCTTGTTTATAATCTTGCGGGAAATAACCCTTGGAGACTTCGTGTCCATTGATGATTTCCCCGCTGTCTGGCTCAAGCTCACCAATGAGCATCCGCAAGAGGGTAGTTTTTCCAAGCCCGTTATTACCGATTACACCAATCTTTTCACCTCGCCTAATCTCGCAAGAGAAGTTTTTAATAACGTCTAGAACGGAACCATCAGGTTGTTGGTATGACTTGCTAATATTTTTAACCTTGAGAGCCTCTTTGCCCGATGGGCGCTTTATATCAAAGCGAATGAAAGGTCTTTGAATATTGGATCGCTTAAGTTCGGTAGCTTCCAATCTTTCTATTTCTTTTAAACGTGATTGGGTTTGGCTGGCTCTTTGTCCAGCTCCAAAGCGCGCTACGAAGTCTTGAAGCTGGGCAACTTTTTTTGCCTTTTGAGCATTTTCAGCCTCAATTCTGTCACGCGACTGAACCTTGGCTATCACCATATCATCGTAATTACCGGGATAAACGAGCACCATTTCATAGTCTATATCGGCAATATGCGTGCAAACCGAATTTAAAAAGTGCCTATCGTGAGAAATAACAATCAAGGTTCCCTTGTAATCCTTTAGGTTTTCTTCCAGCCATTGAATGGACTGCAAATCGAGATAGTTGGTAGGCTCGTCTAGAAGCAGCGCATCAGGCTCACCAAAAAGGGCTTGTGCCAGCAATACCCTAAACTTAAGGTCAGTTGGCAGGGTCTTCATTTTCTCGTAGTGCTTTTCTTCTGGAATACCAATCCCAGAGAGGAGCTTAGCCGCTTGATATTCGGCGACATAACCATTTTCTTGCCCGATTACCGATTCAAGCTCCCCGAGGCGCATTCCCATTTCGTCGGTTATATTTGGCTCAGCATACAAACGGTCTCGCTCTTCCAGAGCTTCCCATAAAAATTTATTGCCCATTAAAACAGTATCAATAATTCTAATTTCATCGTAGCGGAACTGATCCTGACGGAGAATCCCAATACGTTTAGGTATAGTAAATGTTCCAGCACTAGATTCCTCGTCTCCCTGAAGAATTTTAAGAAAAGTTGACTTGCCCGCTCCATTTGGGCCAGTTAAACCATAACGGTTTCCCGGAGCAAAGACTACAGATACATCCTGAAAGAG
>JANRMG010000186.1:0-3478 GCA_033761855.1 Candidatus Caenarcanales bacterium | reverse complement strand
CCCAAGTCAACAAAAACCGCTCTGAATGGAACTTTGAGAGCACAGCCAACAGTTTTAAAATGATTGAAGACAATACTATTTCAATTATTGTTTTGTTCGATGGAAAAGCTCAAGACATCTACAAAAAATACAAAGACGAAGTTAAAAGCGAACCATGGAAAGCAATACAGTCAATAAAACGAACAAAAAAACTATTACAAAGATACACAGTAAACATTTACCCGAGTAAAGAGATTAAATCAAAAGAAGACTTGCAAAAATTCCGCATTAATTATGACGAGAATCTTGGTTTAATTCTTGACTCAGCCAAAGAGTATTTTCAAAGTGTTTATGATAAGGACACTGGTTTGAATCCAGAAAAGATTAAGGAATTACCAAATCAAGAAATTCTAATTGCTTAAACCTACGGATGATAACCATTTCTTTGAGTATAATTTGTTTATCACGATGGTGAAGCATACAAAAGGGTTAGTCCTGCGTTACTCTTCACTTCTTAGTCAGGTTCCTACTCAGGAACAACATCCCGCCCAGTGCACATATGGATTCCATATCGGAAATGACCGAGGGTATCTCCGTAGTAATAATGGAAATAACCATCCATCTTGGCTGTATGGAAAAACTCTGAGGCTGATTTAAACTTGGGTTTGTTGATTTTATAATGCTCCTCAAGCTTGTCCACATGCTCAACAGCACGGTCAATAAGTGCTTGGCTAATTAATTTTTTCTGGTCGGTCAGCATAAAGTCTTCAAAAGCATGAGAGAGAGCGTAAAACCGCTTAAGTTCTATATATGGATCGCTCTTCATAGAGGCTGGAACTACTTTTGGGATAACTAATTTTTTAAGCCTATCGTTGAATTCTTTGAGTTCAGCAGGGAAAGAGGGGTCATTACTAAAATACAAGCCCGGAAGGTGGTGTCCGCCTTCACAAGCCTCTTCGTATGGGGCAGTGCTTTGTACAAACATTGGCAAGCTCGGATACTTGGCTTTGGCTATCCAGTACCAGGAGAGCTCATGATTAATATTAACTGTGTTTTCTTTAGAAACAGTATCCGTGTACATCTTCTTCCAGGGGGTTTTATCGAGGTACTGCACAAAGGAAGTCTTCGATTTAAGAGGGGTATTTTTGTCTATGCCTTTTAGAAGGTAATAAGCCGGGTACTGAGCAATATGTGCTTCACCCATAAAGTTTGCGTAACCCCAGGAAGGGTGGTTGTCTAAAGGCACTTGCTTGGCAAATTGTGTCATTCCAGCGCTTCCAACCTCACCAATAGCCAAGTGAAAGCGAAACCACCAGCATACTCTGTCATCAACGGGGCATTCTACCGTTTTAAAGTATTCTGCCATTTCATCCATCTTATGGATTGTGTCTTTAAGACGTGGATCCTCGCAAGGATGCTTTGCAAGAACAGAAAGGGAGGACAAAGAAAGCAGAAGAAAAGTAAAAAGAAGTAAATGTTTTTTCACGATTCAATTTTAGTTAATAAATTTCTTTCAATTGTCTCACTCAATGGTGCTTTTTATTTATGTCTTACTTTTAATTTTATTAAAATTGGCTCAAACTGTTTATATAATCAAAGATATTATTTAATTTCATAAACAAAATTTTGATATGAGAATTTTACTTATTCTTTTAATAACACTATTTATGAACTTCCCGACTTGGTCTTACGATGAGATTATCGGCTGCATTAACGGTGCACCCATTTATAGAGTAGAATACGATAGGCTCTTCCAATCAGAACTTAAGAAATTTGAGAAAGAAGCACTTTTTGACCCTTGGCAAGCCTCTTCTTTAGAGGCAACCAAACAAAGAGAGCAAATGCTTGAAGATGCTGCTTCCGTAAAAACCCTCGTAATTCCCGAAGACATTGCTGCTTACAAAAACTCTTTTACAAAAAAACAAGAATTCTACGGAGAGCCGATTAATACCTACGATTTAAATCTTTATGCCGAGCAAAACGCTCGTCTGCTGCAATACTTCCGCCAACAAAACTTTGAAAGGCTGAGTCAGTCTTTGATTGAAAAAGAGCTGCTCTCACAGCAGGCCCGCAAAAGAGGCATAAAAATAAATCCTGAAGAGCTCGATCAGAAGATAAATGACGTAAAAGCAAAATACGGTGGCGAAACACAATTCAGAGAGTTTTTAAGAACTTACAATTCCAGTGAAATTGAATTTAAATTAGCACTTGAACAACAGCTCCTAGCAGAAAGATTAAAAGCAAGCTTCATTAATAAACCCGTTCAGACGAGCGAAGCGAGTCAAGAAAACAATCAACAAGAGTTTGAAACCTGGCTTGAGGAGACAAAAAGAAATAGTAAAATTGCTTTTTCTTTAAATCCAAGCGACCCTGAAATTAAGCTTTGTATGAGGAATTTCCAGGTTCCAACACCAAAGCAGTTTGGCAACTCAAACCCAACTAACAAAAATTTGTCTCAAGCAAGCAATTCTCCTCTAGAAAATGATGAAGAAGTCGGAAAACTAAAACGCTTTTGGCAAAAGAGCAAAGGTAAGTTTCAATTTAAGCATTGATTGAATTTTACCTTCAAATAGTCTTTTTTTTATGGAGAAGGTTGATGTCTGGATTCCCTTGAGCTTCGCAGAAGCGCTAAGGATGAGCTTTCTTTGACCAACTCTTTATAAATATTAACCACCATAGGCAAATAATTGTCTTCCCAGTTGTGTGGGTCTTTTCCATCGATCCAAGAAGCTTTATAATCGTCCAAACATTCATCTAAAGCGCCACTTAGAATATAGCCATTAATCAACTCTGGTATAGAAGAAAGCACTTTACTGACTGGAATTGGCGGTGCTCCTGCTGCTAGCTTTCGCTCTAAAGTTGGTTTTTGGCTACACAAAATCAATCCGTCCCTCGGATCAGTGAGTTCAATTACTTTGTAATTTTTTTCTGTGCTTAATGCC
This sequence comes from Candidatus Caenarcanales bacterium, assembly GCA_033761855.1. Lineage (GTDB taxonomy): Bacteria > Cyanobacteriota > Vampirovibrionia > Caenarcaniphilales > Caenarcanaceae > JANRMG01. The sequence continues at coordinate 557 of JANRMG010000186.1, read as the reverse complement.
TCTATTTGATGAATAGAAACAGGACTTCCCGCCGCAATACAAACAAGGTTCTCTTTTTGACTACGTGTAAGTTTAAGTTCTTCCAGAGCGGTTTGAACAATAAAATTTCCTGCACTAAATGGAACTAAATAAACTTTTTTGCCAAGTTTTAATTGCTTTAAAATTTCTTTTTTTAAAGAATGAACAACCGGAACAGGAGATGTACCGAGAAGACGGTAAAAATAGCTTTTTATTTCCTCCATTTTGTGATTGGGGAAATTGCCAGGATTAATTTGGATTACAGGTGTATGAGTCAGTCTTGCCAATTCCTCAGCACGCTCGTGAAGAGTTTGGTCAGAAGCGTCACGCCCACCGATAGAGAAAATAACGTTGTTTTCATAATCGACTCCGTAAGGAGGTTTATGCAAAATCGCCTCTCCACCGCCAAACCAACCAAGAGAAGTAATAAGCAAAAGCCCTAAAAAAACAAAAGAAAAAAGAAAAATCGTCCAAAAGAATAGCTGCAAAAGCTTTTTCATTAAATATTCCAAAGAAACATACAAGTCCCAGATCAATCT